>CAZUUP010000314.1:0-7180 GCA_964623105.1 uncultured Akkermansia sp. | reverse complement strand
GGATTTGCGGAGGAGCGGAGCGATGCCGGCGCGGCGGATCATCCCGGGCTGGATCGTGAGGCGAACTTCGGCGGCGGGGCGGAACTCGATCGGGAGGATTTGTTTGCGGGTGGTGTTCATGGCGTGGTGCGGGTTTGGCGGTGGTGGGGCGGGGGATTAAAAGTTGGCGGTGATGCGGCTGATCGAGCTGGCGGCGCGCACCGCGGCCCGGACGGGTTGGCCCGGGGCGGCGGCGGTGGTGGCGACCGGGGCGACGGTGCGTTTGCCGCTGCGATGCACCGTCTGGAGGGTGCGTTCGTCGCCCTTGTTCCAGGAGAACTCGGAGACTTCGGTCCACTCGGTGTTGAAGGAGCGGGCGACCTTGCGGGCGATGTCGGCCAGCGAACCGTCGCAGGGGACGGAGGGGCGGCTGGCGGCGCGGACGTTGAAGTCGAGGTAGCTGCGGGTTTCTTCGATGTAGCAGACGGCGTGGAGGTAGCCGGGCATGCGGACTTCGATCAGGTGTGGGGTGTAGCCCTTGGCGCGGAGGACGTCGGCGGCCAGGGTGGCGAAGTCGTCGCAGTCGCCGGCGCGGCGGGCGAGGAACTGCTGGGGCGGCTGGACTTCGGCGCGGAGTTCGAATTTGAAGCTGGCGAAGCGTGCGGCCAGGCGGTCGGGGGTGAGGGAGGCGTCGCGCTGGAGTTCCTCGAGGGTGAGGGCGTGGGCGGCGGCGGCGGAGAAGAGGAGGGCCAGCGTCAGGAGGCTGCGGGCAAATTTGGCGATGTCGCTCATGGCAGGGACTAGAGCAGCGGCAATGCCAGCGCGGGCGCGGGGTGCGCGGGGAAACGGGGGCGGGAAAAATGTCCCGTCGTGTGGCGGAGTGTCTTGGAGTGTCTGGGGAAGGGACAGCGACGGAGGATTGGTCCGGTCCGCGCGTGGTCCGTGGCGCGCGGGGTGGTCCGTCACGGGACCGTTCGCGCGGTCCGCCCGCGTCGGAGTGTGCACGCCCCGCGCCCCAGCACCGACATACCCGCCCTTCCCCCACACTCCGTGCATTCACCCAGCCCTATCCCGAAGTTTGACTGCCCACCTCACCCCGCTATCGTCCCACCCATGTCCTCTCGCCCGCCCCGCGAACCATTCATCCGTCCCTCGCGTCGCGCGTTGCCGCCGTTGCTTTTGTTTCTTCTCGCAGCCACGGCGGGTTTCGCCGCCCCGAACCCGGCCGACCCGCAAATCACCCGCGGCCGGGCGCTCTATTTCCAACACTGCATCATCTGCCACCAATCCGCCGGCCAGGGAGTGCCCGGTTCCTATCCCCCGCTCGCCGATTCGGATTTCCTCCGGGCCGATCCCAACCGCGCCATCCGCGCCATCGTGGAGGGAATGTCCGGCCCCATCGTCGTCAACGGCAAAACCTACGCCGGCGTCATGCCGCCCGTCGTGCTCGATGACACCCAGGTCGCCGACGTGATGACGTTCGTCCTGCACGCCTTCAACAACGGCGGCGGCCAGATCACCCCCGAGAAGGTCCGCGCCACCCGCGCCAAGACCCGCTTTGCCACCTACGAAGCCCTCGTCACCGCCAGCGCGTATCCCCCGCTGCCACCCGCTCCGGCCGGCTTCACCCTGCGCGAAGTCGTGCGCCTCACCGCCCCGGTCACCCGCATTACCAGCGATGGCCGCGGGAAATCACTGCTCCTCGCCGGGCAGACCACGATCACCAAACTGGACCTGACCACCAAAAAACAGACCACCCTGATCTCCACCGAAAGCCTCGGGCTTGATCCCCGGCGCGGCGACTTCAGCATCGGCGGCCTCGCCCTCGACGCCCGGAAGCGCCTCTACTTCGTCGCCAGCCAGCGCGTCGCGCCGGAAGGCCGGGGCATCGTCACCAACGAAATCACCTTCTACCGCACAACCGCCTTCAACCCCGACGGCGACCCCAGCGAACCAAAGGTCTGGTTCCGCACCCGCTATCCCTGGGGCATCGGCCCCTACAATCACGGCGTCGGCCACCTCGCCTTCGGTCCGGACGGGTTCCTCTATGTCAGCAGCGGTTCGCGCACCGACGGCAACGAACCCGGCACCGATCCCGTCCATTTTTCAACCGCGGGCGAAACCCCGCTCACCGCCGGCATCTGGCGTCTGGACCCGCAGGCCGAAACACCCGAACTCAAGGCGTTCTCCGCCGGCCATCGCAATGCCTACAGCTTCTGCTGGAACAATCGCGGGGAAATGTTCGCCACCGACAACGGCCCCGACGCCCACGCCCCCGAGGAACTCAACCTCGTCGTCCCCGGCAAACACTACGGCTTCCCCTACCGCTTCTCGGACTGGACGAAAAAGGCCTACCCCTACAGCCCCGACGCCCCCGCGGGCCTCGACTTCGCCCTGCCCATCGCCAACCGCGGCCCCGCCGCCGGCGGCTCCGCCACCGCGCCATTGTTCACCTTCGACGCCCATTCGTCCCCGGCCGGCGTCGTCCATCTCGGCGCCGATTTCCCCGGCGACTTTCGCGACAGTCTCCTCGTCGTGCGCTTCGGCAACCTCCTGCAACTGCCCAAAGATGTCGGCTTCGACCTGCTCCGCGTGCGACCCCAACGCGCCCCCGACGGCCGCCTTACCGCCGAAATCGAAACCGTCCTCGCTCCCCTTGGCCGCCCCCTCGACCTCCACGTTTCCGGCAAGGGTCGCGTCTTCATCCTCGAATACACCCGCACCATCGACAACGGCCGCAACGCTGGTTGGCTCCCCGGACGCATCCTCGAACTCGCGGCAAAACCCTAGTCAGCCCAATTCAACCGCCGCGAATGCAAGCCACCCGAGAACCCGACGCGACCCACATCCGTCGCTCCGTCCTTCGCGCACCGACGCGCTCCGAAACGACACCACCCATCCGCCCCTCAAGAAATAACCGCCCTCCTACCGCCCCGGACTACAATCGCACCGTTTCACGCACCTCCGGCAAAGACTTGAATGCACGGCGGATCAGATCGGGTTTCCCTCTCCCCTCGGAGGGAAGAGGGATCAAGGGAGAGGGGTCCGATCCGCCGGAAACACTCCCCAGATTTCGTCCGCGTTCGCTTCGCTGGCCCCAGCTCCCCGGCCTTCTCCCCTCCAAGGGTAGAATGAGAATGACACTCCGCGTCCCTCATCGTTCCCGGCCTCTGTGGTTGCGGCAACTCCGCCCGGTGTTCCATCCGTGTTCCATCCGTGGCCGGATAAAAGCTTCCCGAATCACAGCCTGAGCAAACCTGCGCGCGCCACTCACCCGTGCCCTCCTGCGTCATCTTCAATCCCACCGCCCGCGGCGACAAAGCCCGCCACTTCCGCGCCCAACTCACCCGCCTCGCGCCCGCCTGCGCCCTCAAACCCACCGACGCCCCCGGCGCCGCCCAATGCCTCGCCGCCGAAGCCCTGACGGAAGGCTTCGACACCATCATCGCCGCCGGCGGTGACGGCACCGTCAACGAAGTCGTCACCGGCCTGCTCCGCCATCCCGAAAGCCTGCGCCGCGTGCGCCTCGGCATCCTTCCCCTCGGCACCATCAATGTCGTCGCCCGCGAACTCGGCATCCCCCTCTCCCTTCCCCGCGCCTGGGCCATCGCCAACGGCAACACCGAACGCACCATCGACCTCGCCGAAATTGAATTCGCAGGCCCCGCCGGCCCGCAACGCCGCCCCATCATCCAGCTCGCCGGCGCCGGCCTCGACGCCCGCGCCGTCGAACTCGTCAACTGGTCCCTCAAGAAAAAGTTCGGCCCGCTCGCCTACCTCTGGGCCGGCGTCAAAGCCTTCTGCGAACCCCAATCCGAAATCACCATCACCACCGGCGGCACCAGCCACACCGCCGCATTCGTCCTGCTCGGCAACGGCCGCTACTACGGCGGTTCCCTCCGCGTATTTCCGCAGGCCCGCCTCGACGACGGCCAGTTCGACCTCTGCCTCGTGAAACGCGTCTCCTGGCCCGCCCTCTTCCGCTTCGCCTGGGGAATCGCCACCTCGCGCCTCGAACATCAACCCGGCTACCTCCATCTCCAGAGCAACGAATTCACCCTCACCAGCACCGCCCGCGTGCCCCTTGAAATCGAGGGCGACGCCGTCGGCCACCTGCCCGCCACCTGCCGCGTCCTTCCCCTCGCCCTCCGCATCCTTGTCCCCTGAAGTGCCCCACGCCGAATCCCCAGCCTCAGAGCCGGCGTTTCGCCGACACCTGCCACGCCGCATAGTGATACACCGCCTCGCGATTCCCGACCAAACCCGCAAACTCCCTCCGCACTGCCGCCACCAACTCCGCCGTCACCCATCCGCGCTCCAGCAACTGTCCCGCCCCCGTCAACCACAGCGATTCCCAATATCCGACGAACCTTCGCCGCGCCGCCTCGTCCCGCATCCGCCCGTCCATCAGCACCGGCAGCGGTCGCACCTCCACCGCCGCGAAACCCGCCGCCTCCACCAACGCCCCCAGTTTCACACCTACCTCCGGATCGCCCCCCAACTCCCGTTGCAAAGCATTGAACGCCGCCCAATAAGCCGCCATCGCCGGACACCGCGGTTCCACCTGCCAGCTCCCATTGCACACCTCCGTGCCACTCAGCACCCCGCCCGGCCGCAGCACCCGCGCCGCCTCCGCCAGCGCCCGCCGCGGATCACGCAAATGCTCCAGCACCCAGATGATGCCCAGCCCGTCGAAACTCCCGTCCGCATACGGCAACTGATACGCACTCCCCTGCTCCAGTCGCGCCCGCCCCGTCTTCAGGTACTCCGCCAGCCACACCCGCGCCCGCGCCAGTTGCGCCGCTGAAAAATCCACCCCCGTCACCCGCAGCTCCGGAAACCGCCGCAATAAAATCTCCATCTCCGCCCCCACCCCGCAGCCCACCTCCAGCACCTCCCGACAACCCGCAAAGTCAATCGTCGGAAATATAAACGGCTCCAGAAACTCCGCCTGCGTCCGCAACCGCTCCTGCTCCTCCGGCTCAAACGTGTGAATGTATCCAGTTCCCTCCATCGCCAGCCTTACGCAATTACCGCCCCACTCCAAACCCCGCAGATGCCCGCCATCCACCCAAATCGACTCCCACCCCGATCATCGCTTTGCCCGCTGCCCACCACCTCATGACCCCGCACCCGCGTTCGCGAACACCCCCACTTTTTGCGCCCCTTCGCGTTCTTTGCGGCAATTCCCCTCCCCCGTTCATCTCCCCACCCCACCCCACCCGCGACCGCCCAAAGCCCCGGCAAATGACGCTCGGCACGCACACGAATTAGCCCACCCGCCGCGGCCCCACCCGCGTCCTCCGCCCCTGCACCGTCACCTCCCCCCGCGCCAGCGCCGCGATCGCCGCCGGATACGCCACCCGCTCCGCCTGCTGAATCCGCTCATGCAACGTTCCCGGCGTGTCGTCATTCAACACCGGCACCGTCTCCTGCACGATGATCGGCCCCGTGTCGATTCCCTGATCCACGAAATGCACCGTGCAACCCGTCACCTTGGCCCCATACTCCAGCGCCTGCCGCCACGCCTCCAACCCCGGAAACGACGGCAGCAACGACGGATGAATGTTCACCACCCGGTTTGCATACACCCGCAGAAACTCCCCCTTCAAAATCCGCATGAACCCCGCCAGCACCACCAGCTCCACCCCCGCCTCCGCCAGCACCCGCAAGTACGCTCCCTCCGCCTCCTCATCCAGCTTCGTGCGAAACTTCCCCGGTGCCAGATGCTCCGCCCGGATGCCCCGCTCCCTTGCCCGCTCCAGAATCCCCGCCCCCGCCACGTCACTCAACACCACCACGATCTCCGCCGGAATCCGACCCGCCGCCACCGCGTCCGCGATCGCCACCATGTTCGACCCCTTCCCCGAACCCAGGATTCCCAGCCGTAATTTCTTCACATCACTCACACCCCGTTGCTAACACACCCCCTCTCCGAAACAAGACCAAAGCCCCCTCCCCGTTTCCCCCTGTCCCTCCCTCTCACCGTCTCCCCCTTCCCTCCATCCCTCCACCTCCTCACACCTCCTCCACCATCAGCAACGTCTCCCCCACCTGCACCGAATCCAGCGTCTTGAGTTGCAGCGCATAGTTGATCTTCACCCCGTTCACCAGCGTCCCGTGCCGGCTGCCCAAGTCCTCCACCCAACACGCCCCGCCCTCCACCCACAGCCGCGCGTGCCGCCGCGAAACCTTGTCATCCGGCGACAAATCCAGATCCGGCGGCTTGTACGGATTCTTCCGCCCCACCACACACTCGGCCTTCTCAATCACCACCGGTCGTGGCGACTCACCCCGATACGCAACGATGATTTTCATTTCCGATCCCGCATTCCCAATTCCCCGCCCGCCCAGCGAAACCATCTCGCTCCCCCGGCGACAAACCGCACCCCGCCTCAGCGGACGCAGCCGTATAGCACAAACCCGCCCGGGCACCAAATCTTTCGTGCCACCAACCGCCAAAAAAATCCAGCCCCCGCCGCCGCCTCTCACTTCCCCCCCGCCCCACCCAGGTTCCGCCCGCGCGCCCGCGCCCCCAAAAACGGCAGCACCGCCACCAGCGCCAGACACGCCAGGCCCGCCATTTCCCGCCATCGCTTCATCCCTCCGACCGGAAAAAGACCCACCCCCCACCGCAAAGCCAAATTCCCCACCCCCTCTCCAAGGTAGGACGCGTCTGTCCCCAGCGCACCGGCCCAACGCGCCGCCGCCCGTCGAGCCGCCATTACTCCCATCCCTGGCTTCACCCACACCGGCCGGCAAGCGGACATCCTCGTCCGCATCGTCCGTGTGCAGGGTGGGGCCAGCACAAACGGCAAAGGCCTGCGGCCCTCTGGACGCCCACGCGCCCCACCGCATTGTCGGCGGGTCCGTCTCCTCAACCCAGCGCCGGTCATGGCCCCGGCCCATTATTCAAAGGGGAGCGCCCCCCGCAGCGAGTGAAAGGTTGCAGGGCGACCGATACAGGCAGTCGCGGGCTCAGCCCCATGGTTGCCGACGCCGCCCAGCCGCAAGCGAAATTGCGCCCCTGTGGACTGCGGTGACTCGTCACCGCTTTCCCAAGGCGACTCGTCGCCGTCAGACTTCCTGAAACATGGAGATAAAAAACAAAGTTTTCACCCTAAAACCCGCAGCTGAAGCCAGGGCCAACGGAAAAAACCACTAACTAACACTGACCAGCACTCATCTGCGGGCGCGGAAC
>CAZUUP010000313.1:0-7181 GCA_964623105.1 uncultured Akkermansia sp. | reverse complement strand
GGACGGCTGCGTCCTCGAACACTTCCGCTACGCCTTCGACCTCGCCGCGCTTGATTTCATGGGCACCAGCGACCACACCGACATCGTCAAAAAATACGACCCCTACGAATGGTGGCAGACCCAGCGCCTCGTGGATGTCTTCTACGTGCCGGGCCGCTTCAACTCCCTCTATGCCTACGAACGCGAGCAGAAATTTCCGTGGGGCCACCGCAACGTGGTCTTCCCCCGGCGCGGCGGCCCCATCGTTTACATCAACCGCAAACTCTACGAGGCCTCGCCTTGGAAAGCCCGCTACCCGGTTCACCCCGGCGTCGGCGAAATCACCCCCATGGAACTCTGGGGCATCCTCGCCGCCTACGGCCAGCCCGTCGCCCTCATCAGCCACACCGGCGCCACCGGCATGGGCACCGACTGGGACCGCTACGAGCACATCGACAACGCCACCGAGAACACCGTCGAAATCTTCCAGGGTGCCCGCGTGAGCTACGAAGGACTCGGCGCGCCCCAGCCCACCGTCGGTCTCCGCGCCACCCAGAAATACACCGCCGACACCGCCTCCAAAGCCGTGATTCCCCTGCCGCCCGCCGCCATCTCCCACTTTGGCGAGGAACGCAACCGCGGCGTTTACCAGCACGCCCTCGCCAAAGGCCACAAGCTCGGGGTGTTCGCCAGCTCCGACCACGTCTCCACCCACACCTCCTTCGGCGGGGTTTACGTCGAAAACTTCACCCGCGAGGAAATCATCGCCGCCTTCAAGGCCCGCCGCAGCATCGCCGCCACCGACAAAATCTTCCTCGAGTTCAGCTGCGATGGAAAACCCATGGGCTCCATCCTCGCCGCCGCCGGCAAACCCCAACTCAGCCTCGCCGTCAACGGCACCGCCCACCTCCAGCGCGTCACCCTCGTCCGCAACGAATCGAACCTCAAAATCTGGACACCCAACCAGCGCCAGTTCGCCACCACCTTTACCGACGCCGCCCCGCTCCCCGGCGAGAACCGCTACTACCTTCGCATCGAGCAAGCCGACGGCAACATGGCCTGGTCCTCACCCGTCTGGGTGACCGTGAAACCCTGACCCTTGCCCCCATTCTCCGGCCCCAACTCCCTCCGCCCCACCAAGCCCCGCTTCACCACGGACGCGCCGCACTCGGCCCCTTCGCCCGCCCCCCTTTCCCACGCTTTCCACCCGTTCCTCCCGCGGCCGCCCCCTGCCCCTCGTCCTGCGCCACCAACTCGCCAATCAACCGGAGCAACTCCGTCCGCCCCGCCCGGGTCACCGCCGAACACAGGAAAACCTCCGGCACCCCGTCACACCATTCAGCCAACCGCCCCAAAAACGCATCCACATTCGCGCGCGCTTCCTCGGGTTTCAGCGTATCCGTTTTCGTGAACACCAATACGAACGGCACCGCGCTGTCCACCAGCCACTCCACAAAATCCAAATCCAGCTCCTGCGGCGGCAGCGCCGAATCGATCAGCACCAGCACCAGGCGCAAACTCTCCCGCTCCGCCAGATACTCCGCCACCGCCTGGTTGAACTTCGCCTTGTGCTCCCGCGCCACCTGCGCGAATCCGTATCCCGGCAGATCCACCAGCCGCCAGCGCCGGTTCACCGTGAAGAAATTGATCATCTTCGTGAAACCCGGCGTCGCCGACACCCGCGCCAGGTCACGCTTGCCCGCCAGCATGTTTAGCAACGACGACTTCCCCACATTCGAACGGCCGATGAAGGCAAACTCCGGCAATGTCCCGGCCGGACACGACTCCAAGTCCGGGGCGCTGCGGTCAAAAACTGCGGAAGCAATGTTCATAATCTGAAACCCACGCCTGACCCTCGCAGCTAATCCTCCCCCGCGACAGAACCATTTTCTACGCCACCCGCGGCTCCCCCGCTCCTCACTTCACCGCATCGGCCAGCCAAGCCAGATACTTTGCGCTCCCGCCGACGATTGGCAGCACCACGAACTCGGCCGTGTCGTAAGGATGCTGCCCGAGGATGAGCCGCTGCAACTTGGCCACGCGGGACCGGGTGGTCTTCAAGATCATCAAGACCTCGGCGCTCTTCTCGATCTTCCCCTGCCACCAATAGTGCGACTCGAGCTTGGGAACGAGATTGGCGCACGCAACCAGTCGGGCGGTCAAGGCCGCCCGCGCCAGCCGGCGCGCCGTCTTCAGGTCCGGCGCGGTGACGAGCACAACGACCGAGCCCATCAATCCGCCCCTTCGGCCTTCGGTTCAGGCAACAGGAATCCGATCGCAAAACTCACCACCGCAATCGTCAGCGCAACGTAGCCCGCAGCCTGCGCCACATGCATCGGCAGCATCGGCCCCTTCCCGGCCAGCATCGGAGCGACGAGATTCGTCGTCACAAACGCCATGCTGGTGCCGATCATCCGCCCCCCGACATTCGTGGCGAAACTCCCGCCCGTGCCGCGCAGGTGCAGCGGGAAAACCTTCGGCAAATATTCGCCGAAATAGCTGAACTGCGCGACCGTGAGCAAACCGCAGATCCCATACGCCCACAGGAACGTGTTGCCGCCCTGCTGGAAGAAAACAAAATAGGTCAGCGGCAACACGATCAACGCCGGAACCTGGAAAACCTTCAGCAGCACCACCCGCCGGATGCCCACGATCAGCAGGACCGCCAGCAACACCCGCCCTATCAATCCGCCCATTTCCTGATGGAACTGCACCGTATCGGCCATCTTCTTCACCTCGTCATTGATGGGTTTCTGTTTGCCGAAGTTCGCACGGATCTCCCCCATGATCTTCTTGCGCGCCTCATCGCCGGGCGGCAGTTCGTTCAGTTGCTTGTTGAGCGCCTCGGCTTCCTTCCGCAGCGGGGCCAGCGCCTTGGCCTGTTCCTTCAACTCGGGCAATCCCGGCGTCACGCGGGCCACCGTGACCTGCAATGCGCCGAACGCGATGCCGTAGGCGCAGGCGGACAACGCCGCCGTCACCAGCGTCACCCGACGCAACTCGGGCGCAAACAGGGCGGCGAAGCTCGGCCGCTTCAGGGAACCCGATGCCCGCCGTTCGCGCCAGATCTGGCTCTCGGGCACAAACGGCAGCAACAGCGCGATCGGAATCGCGGGCAGCAGGCCGGTCATCAGGAGATAGCGCCAGGTGGACGGTGCGCTCGCGCCGAGTCCCTGCGGCAGGCCCATGTGCGGAAGGTCGGCCGCGTGCTTGCTAAGCCAGAAACTCACCATCGTGACCACCACGCCGCCCAGCGACGCAAATGCCTGCGTGATCCCCAGCCACCGCTCCCGCTGATGCTTGTCCGAAAAAATCTCCGCCAGCCAGGTGATCGCCGCGACAAACTCCACGCAAACCCCGATGAACGTCATGCTGCGGAAGAAAACAAAGACCGGCAGCGTCGTGGCAAACGACGCGGCGAACGGCGAAAACGAATAGAGGAAGATGCTCCCCGCCATCACCGTCTTGCGCCCGAAACGGTCCACCAACCACCCGCCCAGCAGACCGAAAACTCCGCCGCACAATGCGGAAATCCACAGCAGCCTCCCGACCCAGTCGGTGACGATCGGGTTGTTCTGCGGGATCTTCAACAACTCGGCGATGGCGGGCGCCGCCACCAACGGAGTCATCAGCAATTCATACGTGTCAAACAGGAACCCAATGCTGGCAATGACGACAACGAGGATTTCAACAACCGTCAGTTTTTTCGCGGGCGCGGCGGGAGCATTCATCGCGCGGAGTCTGCGGAGCGGGGGGAAAGATTCAACAGGGAATTCCGCGCCGCCCGCCCCGCGGTCCGCCTGCCGAGAAATCGGAGCCTTGCCAGTGGAATTGGGGACATCTCCGCGGATCCCAGCCAGCTCTCACTCCCGCGTATGCGCGAGAAACCACTCAAACAGCTTCGGATCATTGTATGCCTCCGTCCACGAGTCATGGCCGGCCTCCGGATAAACCGTGAGCTGGACCTCCTTGCAACCGGCAATCTTCGCAGCCTTGATCATCCGCTCCGATTCCGCCAACGGCACGACCGGATCCTTCGCACCATGAAAGGCCCAGATGGGAAGCGACTTCAACGCCGCCTGTTTCTTCGTGTCCGGCAACAATCCTAAAATCAGATCACCCCCGCCACAGATCGGTGCGATGGCCGCGAAGCGCTCCGGATGGGACATGCCCAGGCTCCACGTGCCGTAACCACCCATGCTCAAGCCCGTCAGATACACCCGCCGGGTGTCCACGCGATGCCGCGCGGTGACGTCGTCGAGCAACGCCAGCAGCTCATCGTTCTCCCACCTCCGCCCGGAGGGACATTGCGGGGAAACCACGATGAACGGCAGTTCACCCTTGTTCTTGGCCAGCTTGGGCGGTCCGTGGGCCGATACCTTGGAGAGATTGGTGCCGCGCTCGCCAGCGCCGTGCAGGAAGAGCAGCAACGGCCATTTGCGAGACGTCTCCTGCGTCAGGTAATCCTTGGGAAGGTATAGCAGGTAGCCAAGGCTTACCGCCTTGGAGGTCTGGGACGTGAACAGGCAGCGCTTTTGCATGAGCTGGGGATCAAATTCCTCGGCGTGAACCAGCGCCGCCATCAAGGCGAACAGGGCGGGCAATGTTCTCAACCGGCGGTAAATTTTACGCTTCAACATGGGTGATGAATGCCGGGAAGCCTGTGGGAAGAGGGCGTCGCGGGCAAGCGCCTTTGCACCCATGGCCGAGGCGCTACCGCCACCGCATCATCCGCCCAACTCGAACTTCAACTGCTCCGCCGTGTTCGCAACCAGACCGCTCGCACCCAGGCCGATCAGCCGGAGCGGGCGGTTGACCAGTTTCTGGCGGGCCAGCAAATGACAGCCAAGCCGGTAAATTTCACGCGCATCCGTCACCGGCTCGGGTAGGGAAATCTGCCGGGTCAACGTGGTGAAATCTCCATAACGCACCTTGACCACGACCGTGCGCGCCGCCAACCGATGCCGCGCGAGCCGTGCGGCAACGTCCTCCGCCTGTTCCCGCAAAGATTCGCGCAACACCCGCCGGTCGTCCGTGTCGGCGAGAAAGGTGTTTTCGCTGCTGATGCTCTTTACTTCGTCATCCAGTTCCAGCGGCCGGTCGTCCTGACCGACGGCGAAACGCTTCAACTCCGGCCCCCAACTGCCGACCAATGCCCGCAAGTCGCCGCCGTAATCCTGCAGGTCGCCCACGGTGCGCAGTCCGGCCTCCGCCAGCGTTTCCGCGGTGACCTTCCCCACCCCGTGCAACGCCCGCACCGGCAGCGGCCGCAGAAAGGCCACCTTCTCGGAGTCCCGGATGAGCGTCAGCCCGTCCGGCTTCTGAAAATCACTGGCCAGCTTCGCCAGCAGCTTGTTCGGGGCGACCCCGATGGTGGCCGTAAGCTGCCGCCGGTCGCGAATGGCCTGTTTGAGCGCCCGCGCCAGCGGCAACGCCAAAACGAGACTCTCGTCGTGGCTTGCGCCCTGATGGCGCTCCGAGACATCGAGGTACGCCTCATCAATTGAAACCTGCTGGATCAGGCCGCCCGCCAACTCCTGCACAATCTCCATGATCGCCTCCGACTCCGCCTTGTAAGCCTCCATGCGCGGCCGCAAAAAAACGGCCCCCGGACACAGCCGGCCGGCCGTCGCACTGGGCATCGCCGAGTGAACCCCAAACTTCCGCGCCTCATAGCTGCACGCCGCAACCACCCCCCGCTGCGTCGGTGGCGAGCCCACAACCACCGGCTTGCCCCGCAACGCCGGAATGTCCCGCTGCTCGACCGACGCATAGAAGGCGTCCATATCAAGATGGTAGATGACGCGATACATGCGGTTGCCACCGGCAGTTGTGCCACGGAACCGCCGCGGGGAAAGCTCAAAGCACACCCGGCGATCTCTCCCGGCAACCCGCCGTCGCCCCTTCCTTTCCTACCACACACCCAATTCCTCGAGTTGCCGCGTGGCCGTGCCCGCCCAATCACGATTGGCCGCCGGACTGGCCGGACTCGGGTGCAGAATTCGCCCGAACTCGACCCCGTCCGCATGGATCGCCGCCCGGGCCCGCTTCTCCGCAAAGTCTCCAACGCCAATCACCCACCCAGGCTGGAGGATGGCGACCACCTGCCGCAGATGTTCATCGCACGCCTCGAACAACCGCGCCGTTTCCACGCCGGGGAACTTGTCCGGTGTCAGGTTGCGCCCGCCGGCATCCATGAATGCCAGCGGGCAATAATTGCAGACGAAATGGTCGGCAAAGAATCTCGCCGGCGTGCCAAAGCGTTGCGCAAAAAGCCCCCACAACCGCCGCCCGCTCACTTCCGAACGCGGACACGCAAAACCCTCGACCGGACGCTTGGGATGCGGATTGTCCGGCCGGCCGACGGGGGCCGCAATCTTCAGCCAGTCCCGCGCCGCCGCCACTTCGCCAAACGGCACACCCGTCTGCGCCATGCCGAACGGCCCGGGGTTCATGCCGAGAAACACCACCCGTTTGCGCGTGCCTCCACCCAGCCGGAGATACGCCTCATGCGCCGCCCAAGCATACCCGAGCGGATTGTAAACATGGGCCACTGGCGGACTGAAGCGCAGCCCGTCCACCGCATCCGCCAGGGCACTGGCCGCAGCAATAAGCGGGGCGGTGACGGCGGGGGATTTCACGCGCGGAAACGACGGAACGGCTCAGTCGCTGAAGCGCTTCGTCAGGTCGCCGTAGGCGTCGATCCGCCGGTCGCGCAGGAACGGCCAGTGAGTCCGGGTCACATCCACCTTTCCGAGATCCACTTTCACCAGGAGGTTCTCCGGCCGGTCCACGCTCGCCTTGCCCAAAATCTGCCCGCTGGTCCCGGCCACAAAGCTCTGCCCCCAAAACTCCAACCCGTCGCCGCCAATCGGCCGCTCGAGCCCGATGCGGTTGGCCACCGCCACGAAACACCCGTTGGCCACCGCGTGGGCGCGCTGAATGGTTTCCCACGCCCCATGCTGGTTGGTCCCGTACTCCGCCTTCTCCTTCGGATGCCACCCGATGGCCGTCGGATAGAACAGTATCTGCGCCCCGCGGAGCGCGGTCAGCCGGGCCGCCTCCGGATACCACTGGTCCCAGCAGACGAGCGGGCCGAGCTTGCCGTGCCGCGTGGCGAACGCCTGAAATCCAAGATCGCCGGGAGTAAAGTAGAACTTTTCGTAGTACCGCGGGTCATCCGGGATGTGCATCTTGCGATA
>CAZUUP010000312.1:0-7201 GCA_964623105.1 uncultured Akkermansia sp. | reverse complement strand
ACCAGCACGTCCTGCTCGTCAGCGGCCGCGCCTCGTTCGAGATCATGCAGAAAGCCCTCGCCGCGCGCGTGCCGATCATCGCCGCCGTGTCCGCGCCCTCGAGCCTCGCCGTCGAGTTCGCGCGCGACAGCGGCCAGACCCTGATCGGTTTCCTGCGCGGCCGCAGTTTCAACATCTACGCGCATCCCGAGCGTATCGCTGGAGCGTCCCCGGTTGGTCGTATCCGCCCCATCCGCCCCATCCGCCGCCGCCCCTCAGCATGACCCCGCCCGCCCTCGCCGACACGCTCCAGCGCGCCCTGCGCCACCACCAAGCCGGCCAGCTCGCGCAAGCCGAGCCGCTCTACCGCGAGATTCTCCGCGCCGAGCCACGCCACGCCGACGCCCTCCATCTCCTCGGCGTCCTCGCGCATCAGGTCGGGCAGCACGCGCCCGCCGCCGATTTGATCCGCCAGGCCATTCGCGAAAACCCGCGCAGCGCCGGCTATCACTGCAATCTCGGCGAAGCCCTCCGAGCCCTGGGCCAACTCGACGACGCCGCGCGCAGCTACGAGACCGCGCTGCAACTCCAGCCCGATTACCTCGAAGCCCTCATCAATCTCGCCACCGTCCGCAAAGCCCAGGGCCGTCTCGCCGAGGCCCTCGCCGCCTGCGAACACGCCCTCCGCCTGAACCCGCGCCACGCTGGAATCCACAACAACCTCGGCAACATTCTCCGCGCACAGGATCGCACCGCCGAAGCCGCCGCCGCCTATCGCACCGCCGTCCAGCTCCGCCCCGACTACGCCGACGCTCACTGCAATCTCGGCCACGCCCTCCGCGACCTGCGCGACCTCGACGCCGCCGCGACGAGCTACGAAACCGCCCAGCCCCTCGACCCCACCGCGGCGGAGAGCTGGTTCGGCCTCGGCAACGTCCGCCAGCTCCAAGACCGCCTCGCCGACGCCGCCGCGTGTTTCCGCCGCGCCCTCGAACTTCAGCCGAACCACGTCGATGCCCGCCTGAATCTCGGCCTCGCCTTGCAGGAACAAAACCTTCTCCCCGCCGCGCTCGAACACTTCCGCCACGCCGTCACACAGCGCCCCGATTATCCCGAGGCTCACTTCAACCTCGCCCTCGCCGAACTCGCCGCCGGCAACTTCGCCACCGGCTGGCGCGAATACGAATGGCGCTGGCGCTGCAAAACCTTCAGCACCGCGCCGCGCGACTTCGGACGACCGCTCTGGGACGGCACGGATCCCGCCGGAAAAACCATCCTCCTCCACGCCGAACAAGGCTGGGGCGACACGCTGCAATTCATCCGCTACGCCACGCTCCTCGCCGAACGCGGCGCGACCGTCCTCGCCGAAGTCCCCGCGCAACTCGCGCGCCTCATCGCCACCGTCCCCGGCCTCACACAAGTCATCGCCCGCGGCGCGCCGTTGCCCGCGTTCGATTTCCACGCGCCGCTCATGAGCCTCCCCGGCCTCTGCCACACCACGCCCGACACCATCCCCGCGCGCGTGCCGTACCTTTTTCCGCCGCCAATTTCGCCTGCACCTTTCACGCGCAGCCCCGGCCAACGCCACATCGGACTCGTCTGGGCTGGCGGCACCGCGCATCAGAAGGATCACCTCCGCTCGCTCCCCTTCGCCACGATTCTCCCGCTGCTCGCCGCGCCGAACTGCCGCTTCTTCAGCCTCCAAGTCGGCCCGCGCGCCCTCGCCACACAGGAGCGCGGGCGGCCCGCCCGCAACGGTCCCGACCTCGCGGAAGGCAGGGAAATTTCCAACCCACTCCGCCCCGCCGATCCTCACTCCGCGCCGCACCTCACCGACCTCAGCCCCCTCCTCACCGACTTCGCCATTACCGCCGCCGTGATTCAGCAACTCGACCTCGTCATCACCGTCGATACCGCCGTCGCCCACCTCGCCGGCGCGCTGGGAAAACCCGTGTGGATATTGCTTCCCTTCGCCCCCGACTGGCGCTGGCAACTC
This sequence comes from uncultured Akkermansia sp., assembly GCA_964623105.1. Taxonomy (GTDB): domain Bacteria; phylum Verrucomicrobiota; class Verrucomicrobiia; order Limisphaerales; family BJHT01; genus BJHT01. The sequence continues at coordinate 5,226 of CAZUUP010000312.1, read as the reverse complement.
GACCGCCCCGACAGCCCCTGGTATCCCACCGCCCGCCTCTTCCGCCAGACGAACCGCGGCGAGTGGCCCGCCGTCATCAGCGCCATCGTTCGCGAACTCGCCCAACCGGAACAACTGGCCAGCCGCGCCTGAAACCCCGGACATCCATGGACGCGACCCCGTAAGTTCAAACACCCCGCCAGTCCGTCCGAACCGCCTGCATCCCAGCCATCGACCCACCGCGCTTTGCGCTTTCCAAACGCCCCCGACCCGTCGCTTAATTCAACCCATGGAATCGCGCCTCGCCGTTCGCAAAACATACAAGCTCTTCATCGGCGGTAAATTCGTCCGCAGCGAAAGCGGACGCCATCTCCTTGCTCGCGACAACTCAGGCGCACCCCTCGACAACTACTGCCGCGCCTCCCGCAAAGACTTCCGCGACGCCGTCACCGCCGCCCGTTCCGCTTTCGACGGCTGGGCCAAAACCACCGCCTACCTGCGCGGCCAGATTCTTTACCGCGCCGCCGAGATGCTCGAAGGCCGGCGCGAAGACCTGGCGCGCGAGGTGTCACGCTCGCACGGCGTCACCCTCGAGCAAGCCCGCCACGGGGTCGGCTGCGTCATCGACCGGCTGGTCCATCACGCCGGCTGGACCGACAAATACCAGCAGGTCTTCGGCAGCGTTAACCCCGTCGCCTCGCCGCACTTTAACTTCACCACCCCGGAACCCACCGGCGTCGTCGTGATCCTTGCCCCCGACGAACCCGTCCTCCTTCCGCTCGTCTCCCTGCTCGCCCCCGTGATTCTCAGTGGCAATACCGCCATCGTCATCCCCTCCGAGAAACATCCGCTCCCCGCCCTCACCTTTGCCGAAGTCCTCGCCACCAGCGACCTGCCCGCCGGGGTGGTCAACCTCCTCGCCGGCCAGCGCGCCGAACTCGCTCCCCACCTCGCCAGCCATCTCGACGTCAACGCCATCGTGGACGGCACCGGCATTCCCGCGCTCGCCAGCCAGCTCCAGGCCGGCACGGCCATCAATCTCAAGCGCTACGCCAATCACTCTCTCCCCGCCGCCGACTGGTTCACCGACCGGGCACAGGACCCGCGCTGGATTCTCGACACGGTCGAATTCAAGACCGCCTGGCACCCCGTGGGCGTCTGACACCCCGCCCGGACAACCGCCATGACCCTGCTCGAACTCGCCCCTTCCCTCGAGGTCGCCCTGCTTCGCGCCGACGCCATTCGCGCCGACCTCGAACAAAGCTGCGCCACCGCCCGCGAACTTCAGCTCCACGCCGTCTGCGTCAGCAGCTCGCGGGTCGCCCTCGTCCGCCACCTCCTCGAGGACTCCAACGTCAAGGTCTGCTGCGCCATCGATTTCCCCCTCGGCGCCGCCGATTCCGACGTAAAGCGCTATGAGACGGAAGTTGCCCTCGACCATGGCGCCCACGAAATCGAGGCCGTTCTGAACCACGGCTGGCTTCGCGCAGGAAACACCAAGGCCATCCAGCACGAAATCTTCGACCTCCTCGAGGCCGCTCAGGATCTCCCGCTCAAGATCCTCGCCGACACCAGCCTCGCCCAACCTGAAGCGCTCCTCACCGCCGCACGCCTCGCCGTCGAATGCGGGGCGAAATGCTTCACCCTCTCGGCCTTGTTCGGCACCCGCGCCGCCTCCCTCGAAGTCATCAAAAATCTCCGTCAAACCATCGGCCCCGACTTCACCCTCAAAGTCTCCGCCACCGCACCCACCATCGCCGAAGCTCAGTCCCTTCTCGACGCCGGTGCCAACCGCCTCGGCCTCACCAACCTCCCCCGCAAATAGCCCGCCGAATCAATCCCGTTTTCCCCGGACAATCGTCCCGCCCCACCACCGCCACCGCCACCGGCAATTCTCCCTCCAGCAAGTCCGCCCGTGTACGCCCCACCCTTCCGCCCGCCACCCCTCGCTGCCCAGCAGCCTTCACCCTTCCAACTTTGAGCTTTAAGCTTTGAGCTTTGAGCTTTGAGCTTTCCTCTCCCTCTCACCGCCGCCGGTTGTAATCTTCCCTCCCGTACTTCTCCGCCACCAACTCCGCCACCCGCGCTCGCAATTCCGCGCCCACCACCAGCGTCCGCCACGACACCCCCCATCGCTCCGCCGCCAGCGCGCAGAAAGCCCGCTGCCACGCAGCCCGGCCCACCGCCACCGCCGGCGGTTGAATCGATCCCTGAATCAACAGCCCCAGCCGGTTCCGCCGCTGCGCCGCTCCTGCAATCTTCCGCCCCTGCCACAACACATCGAACTTCTCCGCCCCCACAAAACACTGGCCCTCCACCTCCTTCCGACAACACGCCGCCAACTCCACAGCTACTCCCACCCGCGCAAACGCATCCGCCACCCATTGGTGCATCCGCCGGTAACTCTCCACCGCCGACAATTCGTACCACGGATGCGCCGGTGGCAGCATCAAGCTGTACGTCCAATCCCCGTCATGCGGCACCAATCCCCCGCCCGTCGGACGCCGGATCAGCCGACGCAACCGCGTCACCCGTTCAATTTCCGCCACGCTCTGAAAATACCCGAACGTCGCCGCCGGTTCCGTCCACGAATAGAAACGCAGCACCGGCATTCCCAACTGCGCCACCGCCTCGAGCAACGCCTCATCCACGGCCATGTTCTCTGCCGGCCCTCCCGCCCCGCCCTCCCACAGCCACCACCCCTCCGGCTTCGCGCCAAGCCTCCGTCGTGGATCGCCCGCCGCCTCCCCGCCGACCGGCAGCTCACACCTTTCCCGCACTTGGACAGAGGTTTCTGATTTCACAATTTGCACAATCCGGATTTCGCGCCCCGCACCGCCGCCGCCCATGCCAGATCAACCAGTGGCTGAAATTGGTCCAGTGCTCCACCGGCACCAGCTTGATCAACGCCTCCTCGATCTTCTCCGCCCCCTTCGCCCGCGACAACCCCAACCGCCCCGCCAGTCGCCCCACATGCGTGTCCACCACGATTCCCGCGTTCACGCCGTAAGCATTCCCGAGCACCACATTCGCCGTCTTCCGCCCCACTCCTGCCAGATTCACCAACTCAAACATCGTCCGTGGCACCACGCCCCCATGCCGATCCACCAGCGCCTGCGCGCACGCCTTGATATTCTTCGCTTTGTTCCGAAACAGCCCGATCCGGCGGATGTCCTGCTCAAGGTCCGCCAATTCCGCCCCCGCGTAATCCGCCGCCGAACGATACTTACGGAACAGCCCGGCCGTCACCAGATTCACCTGCTTGTCCGTGCACTGCGCGGAAAGTATCGTCGCCACCAGCAACTCCAGCGGGTTCGTGTAATTCAACTCGCAATGCGCATCCGGATACGCCGCCGCCAGACCGCGGATGATCTCCGCCGTGCGCGCCGCCAACTGCACATGATTTTCCCGTGGCATGACCGCAAAAAACTAGGCCGCACCCGTCCCGCACGCAAGCCACCGCCGGCTCCTCCCGCCCGCTTTCGCAAAGATTTCCGCGTACGCCAAAACCCGCATTTGACTCCCTCCTCACCTCTCCGCAAAATCCCCACCGACAAACCTCAACCGCCACAAAACCACTCCCAACCCCTTCCCATACCATGGTTGCCATCACCGTCGTCCTCGAGATTGATCCCGCCCGCGTTGACGAATTCCTCACGGTCATGACCGCCAACGCCGCCGCCTCCCGTCAGGAACCCGGCTGCACCCGTTTCGAAATCGCCCGCGCCTTCGACAAGCCCAACCTTTTCGCCCTCAGCGAAGCCTACCGCGACAAAGCCGCCATCGAGGCCCACACCCAGACGCCCCACTACGCCGTCTGGCGCAACCTCGCCGCCACCGGCATCGTCATCAACCGCATGGCCGTCCGCGGCGACATCATCGACGGCTGACCTGCCCCCGGCCCCGACCCGCCGCCCCGCTTCAAGCCGCCCCGCCTCACGCCGGAGCCGCCGACCGTTTCCCCTGCCGCATCCGCCTGACCAGAAACGGCAGGCCGATCGCCAGCGCCAGCAACACCGCGCCCAACAACGGTCGAAATACAATCCACGCCACCGCGACCGTCACCAGCGAGATCACCCCCGCCAGCAGAAAAGCGATCAAGCCCGTTCCAAACTCCACCACCGTCCCGATGAACGGCACCAAATCCGCCAGCACCGACAGCGGCTTGGCAATCAGCATGAACCCGATCCACATCACCACAAATCCACCCACCCGCAACCCCCACGTCAGAAACGCGTTCGCCTCCTCCGCCCGTTTGAACATCGCCCCCGCCGAAAACTCCCCCACCTGCAGCAACTCGATCCGCCCGCCATTCCGCGTCGCATACGGCTCGAACGTTCCCTTCACCTGCCGCGCAACCAGACTCACCAACGCCGGTCGCGCCACCCGGAAACCCACCTTCAAATCTCCCACCAGCGGCACCGCCGGATCAGCCCCGAGATAAACCCGCCCCTCGTGCAACTTCGCCTTCGCCCGCATCGGCTCCGGCAACGCCTCCAACCGCTCCACCGGCAACTCGACAAAATTATTGATCTTCCCCGCCAGCAAACCCGACAACCCGAACGCCCCCACCGTGATCTTGTCGGCCGTCACCAACCGCGATGGATACGGCATTGACGCCGGGTTGGTGTGTCCCGCCGGTTGCTTGAACTTCGTTGAATCAATCAACTTTTCACTCCAACGCTTCGCGTAATCATACGTCGTCGTCGTCGTTTCACTCCCGCCCAGATTCTTTTTCCTTTCCTCCCGCTTCTTCTCCTCCCACTGATACATCTCGGCCACCCGCTGCAACTTCAGCGCATTGGTCGCCACGCCAAACTCATTGTCCGCCAGCGTCTCACCCGTGACTGCCATCGCCGTCAGATGCACCAGCTTGCCCTCGTTCGCCGGATCAACCTTGTCGGCGCCCACCGACACCACCGCGCCCGCCCCCTCCTTGAGCGCCTCCGCCCGCCGCACCGCCCGCCCCTCGTTCCAAAACAGAACCGCCACCGACACCGCCGCCAGGACCCCACCAAACAGCATCCCCTTGAGCGAATCCCCAATCCGCCCAAACCAGCCCTGCGTGGAAACTTCACTGAGATTGTCTTCAGACATAGTAGGCCCTTTTCTTGTCAATGTTGCCGGAACGAACGGCGCCGACTCTGCCGTTTCCCCATCCACCCGCCATTACAAAACAGCACCGCAATTCCACCAACCGCCAGCCAGTGACCCGATTGCAACTTGGTTTCCACCCGCCCATGCACT
>CAZUUP010000311.1:0-7219 GCA_964623105.1 uncultured Akkermansia sp. | reverse complement strand
TGCCCATGATCATGCAGCGGCCCAGCAGCGCCGGCAGGGCGGCCCGGGGAATTGCCCGCAGGGGCGCGTGAAAAAACGGAATCAACACCCCGCTGAACAACGCCACGCACCCGAGCATCGCGGGAAGAAAGCGTCCCGCCCCCCACGCGGGTGACCATCGTTGAATCAGCACGTCGAACAGCGCGAACAGCACCGCCGAACCGCCGGCGAGCAGAATGGTGCTGCCCACGTGATGGTGTTTGACCCCGCGATTGCGGTTGAGCAGGGCGATCGCCACCGAACTGAGGGCTGCTGCGGTCCACAGCCGGGACGAAATTCCCTGATCCAGCAGCAACGTGGTGAAGACGGCGACCAGGATGATCTTGGAGCCAAGCACCGGCGTGGCGACGGAGACGTCACCGCGCTGGAGTGCGAAAAAGTTCAGCAGTTGCCCCCCGAGATACAGCAACCCGACCAGTGCCGGCTGCCAGAGCAGCTCGGGCTGGAAGGTGCCGCCCAGCGGCAGGGTCAGTTGAAATATCAGCGCCGTGATCAGGTTGGAAATGAAGGTTGTCCGCCACAACCCCACGCCAAAATCGCCGGCACGCTTGATCAGCAGCGCGGCGAAGACGTACAGCATCGCGGCGAGCAGCGGGAGCGCGTGGGGCAGAATCTTTTCCACCGGTGTATGGAACGGGACGTTGGAGTTGCGGAGAAGCAAAAAGATTTCCCGTGAGCATCGGTGACGCCTGCGGGAAAGGCTGCCCGGCGGAACGCGAGCCTGTCAGTCCGGCGACCCGAAATGCGGGTTGGTCGCGAACGCGAAGTCTGCGACCACTTTTCCGCCAATCAGATGCTCCTGGATGATTCGCTCCAGCGCCGGCGGATGGCACGAGTGATACCAAACCCCTTCGGGATAAACCACCGCCACCGGTCCTCGCACGCACACGCGCAGGCAGTTGGCTTTCGTCCGGAACACCAGCGGCTCCGGTCCGGCGAGCTTCAGTTCCTTCAGCCGGCGCTTCAAAAACTCCCACGCCGCCAGTCCCGCCTCCGGCGCGCAGCATTTGGCCTCCGTCTGATCCGCGCACAGGAAAATGTGCCGCCGATACTGCTCAAGTCCCAAGTCCGCCACGGACGCCTGCAAATCCGTATCCATAATGATGTTCCGCCGCCAACGCCCGCGTTCATGCGCCTCCCGCGCCCGTCCGTCAAGCGTCGGCCCGCCGCGGGCTCATTGTACGGCTCCGCGCACTGCAAGCCGTTCCTTGAACATCCCCGCCCCTGCCGGATAGTCTTCCGCCCATGAATTCTCAACTGCCTTGCCCGTCGTTGCACTCCTTCCTGCCGGTGCGCATCCTTGCGCTCCTAGTCTTCCTCGCCCTGACAGTTCCGCGTGCCGGCGCCGCCCAGTGGCCTTCCTGGCGCGGGCCAAACGGTGACGGCACTTCGCCGGAAAAGATTGTTCCGCTCAAGTGGAGCCCCACGGAAAATGTGAAATGGAAGGCGCCGCTTCCCGAGCCCGGCGATTCCTCACCGATTGTCTGGGACGACAAAATTTTCCTCACCCAGGCTTACGAAGCCGAAGGCGGACGGACCGTGCTTTGCTTCGACCGCAACTCCGGCAAACAACTCTGGAAACAGGGCACCACGTGGCAAAAGCCCGAGAAACGCTACGGCAAGAATCCATATTGCGCCGCGTCGCCGGTCACCGATGGCACGCGCGTCATCGCCTTCTTTGGTTCGGCGGGTCTGTTCGCGTGGGACATGACCGGGCGCGAGTTGTGGCGGCGCGACCTCGGCAAACACGAGCACGAGTGGGCCTATGCCGCGTCGCCCCTCATCCATGGGGACGTCTGCATTCTCTACTTCGGCCCCGGCTTGAACGCCCGCCTGATCGGCCTCGACAAGCACACCGGCAAGACCCTCTGGGAAGTTCCGGAGGCCGCCATCACGCCGCGGCCGCGCACCGATGGCTTCAAAGGCCAGGAAAAGGGCGGCATGGTCGGGAGCTTTACCACCCCGATCATCGTGCGCGCCGGGGAGCGCGATGAGCTCGTCCACACGTTTCCCCAGCAAACACGGGCCTTTGATCCGCTTACCGGAAAAGCCCTGTGGAACTGCGATGGCCTCAACGAACTCGTTTACGCCTCACCCATTCACGGCGCGGGCGTCGTCGTCGGCATGGGCGGCTATCTCGGCACCACCATCGCCGTTCGTACCGGCGGGCAGGGCGACGTCACCGCTTCGCACCGGCTCTGGCAGAGCATCCGCACCAAGAATCGGCTCGGCAGCGGAGTCGTCGTGGGCGACCACGTGTACGTGCTCAACAGCGAAGGCATCGCTGAATGCCTGGAACTCCGCACCGGCAAATCCCTCTGGCAGGAGCGCGTCAAAGGCGCCGGTCCGCAAGGCGATTCCTGGTCCTCCATGATTCTGGCTGGCGACCACATTCTGGTCCTCAACAAGTCCGGCGACACCGTCATCCTCAAAGCCAGCCCGACCTTTCAACTTGTCGGCGTCAATTCTCTCGGCAACGAGCCCACCAACTCTTCCCACGCGCTGAGCAACGGCGAACTCTTCATCCGCACCCACAAACATCTCTGGTGCATCCGGGATGGCGCCCGGCGCGCTGCCAATTGAAACTCCGGCCGCAGGTGGTTCCGCGGCTCTCCGGCCTCACCCTCGTCTGTCATGCGATTCGAATTCGCCACCGCCAATCGGATCGTCTTCGGTCCCGGGACCGTTCGCGAGGCCCCCGGCATTATCAGCGCTCTCGGGCATTCCGCGCTCGTGGTCACCGGCGGTTCCTTGAGCCGCGCGCAACCGCTCTTGCGGCAGCTTGATCTTGCCGCCGTCCGCTTCACCCTCCACCCCGTTGCCGGCGAGCCCACCACCGTTGATGTCCGCCACGGAGCTGCCGCCGCCCGTGCTGCCGGTTGTGACTGCGTGGTCGCCTTGGGCGGCGGGAGCGCCATCGACGCGGGAAAGGCCATCGCCGCCCTGGCCACCAATCCCGGCGACCTGCTCGACTACCTCGAAGTGGTCGGGCGTGGACAATCCCTGCCCCACCCCCCGCTGCCCCTGGTCGCCATCCCCACCACGGCCGGCACCGGTGCCGAGGTCACCCGCAACGCCGTTCTCGCGTCCCCTGAGCACCGCGTCAAAGCCAGCCTCCGCAGCCCCCTGATGCTGCCGCGCGTGGCCATCGTGGATCCTGAACTCACCCTGGGACTCCCACCCGCCCTGACGGCGAGCACCGGAATGGATGCGCTTACCCAGGTGCTTGAACCGTACCTTTCCGCCCGTGCGAATCCGCTCGTGGACGCCCTCTGCCTGGCGGCGATTCCGCGGGCCGCGCGATCCTTGCGGCGCGCGTTCGCCCAGGGTGACGATCTCGCGGCCCGAACCGACATGGCCTTCGCCAGCCTGTGTGGCGGTCTGGCCCTCGCCAATGCCGGACTCGGCGCCGTCCACGGATTTGCCGCCCCCATTGGCGGGATGTTTCCAGCACCCCACGGCTCCGTCTGTGCGGCCCTGTTGCCCCACGTGCTGGCCGCCACTTTTAGGGCTCTGCAAGCACGGCAACCCGCCTCGGATCTCGTGGGCCGGTTCGCCGAGATCGCACGCCTTCTGACGGGTGAGCCTGCTGCCACCCCGGCCGATGGCATCCGCTGGATTCACAACCTTTGCCGCGACCTGCAAATCCCGCCGCTCAGCAGCTACGGACTCGCCTTGGCCGATGTCGCTGCCGTCGTCGAAAAGGCCGCCCAAGCCAGCAGCATGAAGGCCAATGCGATCGCCTTGACCACCGCGGAACTCGAACAAATTCTCCGGTCCGCCATCACGGGATCCCCGGCTTGAGCAAGGTTTTGCTGATCGACAGCGGTGCCGTCCGTCCGCCCCGCCCCGCCGTCCGTCAAAGGGTTCACGCGTTGCGGCGGGCGTTCTGCCTCCAGCTTTGTCCTTGGAAGTTCCACCGCCTGCCCTAGCTTTCGCGAACGGCTGTGGCGGACAACCAGCCGGTTGAAATAAAACCGCATGGGCGAAGCATTACTTGAATTGACAGAACTGGCGGAACGCATCCACGCGTTCATCCAAACCGCCGTTGCTGACGGCGCGGATCAATCGACCGCCAGTGTGTTCGAGGCGGAATTCAACCGACTCGCCCTCGCCCTCTTCGCGCTCCAATCCCGCAGCAATCCGGCCGTGCGCGCCTGGCTTGATGCCAGCGGCTTCGCCTCTCGCCAACTCACGCACTGGCAGGATATCCCGGCGCTTCCGATTGCCGCTTTCAAGGAACTGGAGGTCACGTCGCTCCCTGCCGGATTGCGCACGAACACATTTCATTCCAGCGGCACCACGGGCCAGCGTCCCAGCCGGCACTTTCATTGCCCCGAATCGCTCCGCCTGTATGAAGCCTCGCTGCTGCCGTGGTTTCGCCGCCACGTTCCTGGCGTGTTTGCCGCCGCTCCCTTCGCCTCTGTTCCGGGCCAGGTTTACCTGACCCCATCGCCGGTCCGGGCGCCGCATTCGTCGCTTGTCCACATGTTCGGCACCATTGCTGCGAACAGCCCGCAAGCGAGCTCTGTCTTCACCGGACGGATCGCTGCGGACGGACTCTGGGAGTTGGATTTTCCCGCAATCCATTCGGCAGTGGCTTCCGCGATTCGGGATCGCGCTCCCGTCCTGCTCTGCGGCACGGCATTTCTTTTCGTGCACCTGCTTGATGCCCTCGGTGAATCTGGCGAAGACCTGTCTTTGCCCGCCGGTTCCTCGGTCTTGGAAACCGGTGGTTACAAGGGACGGTCCCGGATGTTGCCGAAGGACGAATTACACGCCGGCATCACGCAAGCTTTGGGCATCCCCGCCGTCCGGATCGTCTGCGAATACGGCATGAGCGAACTGAGTTCCCAGGCATACGACACCGTATTGCCCGCCGCCGCGAGGAGTCCCCGGCACTTCCAGTTTCCTCCGTGGGCGCGGTCCGTCATCGTCTCACCCGAGACCGGTCGCGAAGTCGGCGACGGCGAAACCGGCCTGATCCGAATTTATGACCTCGCCAACGTCTGGTCCGCCATGGCCGTGCAAACGGAAGACCTCGCCGTTCGCCGGGGCGACAGATTCGAACTTCTCGGACGCGCGGCCCTTGCCGAACCCCGCGGTTGCTCCCTGATTACCGCCTGATCCCCTTTCACGCATGACACGCGCCCACTGGATCTTCCTCGTTGCCGGCGGTGCCCTGCTCATCGGCCTGCGGCACCGCGTCGCCGCCGTGATTGGTGGCCTTGCGCAGAAAACCGGTCCCCGCCGGACCATTGAAGAACGCCTCGCACAGTACGGTCCGGTCGCCCGTGCCCGCTGGCAACCCCACTTCGCCCGTGCCCAGATTGCCTACCCGGCCCGGGGCGTGATCCTCGTCGGCATCAAGGACGAGCAGCGGCTCGAGGTTTATGCCACAGCTTCCGCCGCGGGCAGCCCGCGATTCATCCGCAGTTACCCCATTCTCGCCGCCAGCGGAAAGGCCGGCCCCAAGCTAAAGGAAGGGGACCGCCAGGTCCCCGAAGGCCTCTATCAAATCGAGTCCCTCAATCCCAACAGCCGGTTCCACCTTTCGCTGCGCGTCAACTACCCGAACGCCTTTGACCGGCAGCAGGCGGAACGCGACGGCCGCACCGGACTCGGCGGCGACATCATGATTCACGGCAGCGCCGTTTCCATCGGCTGCCTGGCGATGGGTGATGAAGCTGCCGAAGACCTCTTCGTTCTTGCCGCCGACACCGGACTTGCCAACCTCCAAGTGATCTTAACTCCTGTCGATTTTCGCTCTGGCAAAACTCTTCCCGCCACCGTGGCGCTGCCGCCGTGGACCGATTCCCTCTACGCCTCAATCCGCGCCGAACTGGCCCGGCTTCCCGCCCGCCCGTGAACAAATTTTCTCCTGCGCCATGAACCTCCCCAACTACTTCCTTGCCGATCTCCCCCCTGATGCCCCGCTCGGCACGCAACTCCTGATCGAGGCGTGTCAGACGCTCAAACGCAATCGTGAGCAATACCTGGTCGGCCGACCGACCGAGAGCATCATCCGCACCATTGCCAGCGTGGCGGAAGACTGGCTGGCCGGCGATTACCCTTTCCGCAAACTGGCCCTCGAACATGGACCCGCGGCCACGGGCTTTTCCCGCGCCACCCTGGAGGCTGGCATTGATGCCTATTTCAAACATCTCACCGCCGCCAACCTCCAGTTGCTCCTCGAGCAAGATCTTGGCGACGTCCGCCGTCTCGACAGGCCCGCCGCCTCCCCGGTCGAACACCGCGGTCACCGGCATTCCATGGCCACCGGCCCGGAAATGATCGTCCACATCGCCGCTGGAAACCTGCCGAACCCCACCTGGACCAGCATGATCCTCGGCGTTTTGGTGCGCGCTGCGCAGTTCATCAAATGCGCCAGCGGTGCCTCCTTCCTGCCCCGCCTCTACGCTCACTCCCTTTACGAACGCGATCCGAAGCTCGCTGCCTGTCTTGAAATCGCCGAGTGGCGCGGCGGCAAGGCTCCCCTTGAAAACGCCATCTTCGCCGAAGCCGACTGCATCACCGCCACCGGCAGTGACGAAACCCTTACCGCCATCCGCCAGCGGATACCGCCGCGCGCCCGCTTCATCCCCTACGGCCACCGCGTCAGCTTCGGCTTTGTCGCCAACGACGGTCTTACTCCCATTGGCCTGCCCCAAGCCGTCGCGAGTGCTGCCACGGATGTCATCGCCTGGGACCAGCTAGGCTGCCTTTCCCCGCACCTGTTCTATGTCCAGAAGGGCGGACGCATCGCCGCCGAACAATTCGCCGAGAAACTTTCCGAGGAACTCGACCGACGCGAGAAAGCCTCTCCTCGCGGGACTCTTCCGGTCGAAGCCGCCGCCGCCATCGCCACTCGCCGTGGACTATATGATGTCCGCGCCGCCCATTCCCCCGGCACCCGCCATTGGCAGAGCAAGGATTCGACGGCGTGGACGGTCATCTTTGAAGCCGATCCGCTGTTCCAACTCTCCTGCCTGCACCGCTTCGTTTACGTCAAAGAGGTCAACGACCTCACCGAAGCGCTCCAGGCTGCCGACCGCGTTCGCGGACAAGTTTCCACCGTCGGTCTCCTCGCCTCGGAAGCCCGGCAGCGCGAACTCGTCGCCCAACTGGCTCGCTGGGGCGTTTCCCGCGTCTGCCCCATCGGCCGCATGCAAGATCCGCC
>CAZUUP010000310.1:4352-7222 GCA_964623105.1 uncultured Akkermansia sp. | reverse complement strand
CGGTTCGAGCGTGTATGTGGCGGCGCTGACGGCGGGCGCGTAGTCGTAGCGGTCGAAGGCCTGCTGGGCGGCCTCGAGCTGGTCTTTGGCGCTGGCCTTCTTCCAGTCGCCGGACTGGCCGACGGGCTGGTACACCCAACCCTCGCCAGGCGTGTAGATGAGCGGGGCTGGCGAGATGTTCGGGAAGCAAGCCCAGGCGAACACGGCCAGCACAAGGGTCTTGTGCCACGATTTCATGCCGGGACGGTACCGAACGGGTGGGGGCGAGTCAAGGTGGCGGGGCAAGGGGACGAGGCCGACGGTGTGATCGAAAGCAAGGGGGGCCGACGCGGAGGCGGGGAGCGATGGTTCGCAGGGAGGTGTTTGCGCATGCGGGCGGCGGCGCGCTGGGGACAGGCGCGTCCTGCCGGGTGGCGGGCGGGGCGGATGATTTGCGGGAGCAGCGCCAGGGGTGGTAGCGTGGCGGCGACATGGTGAAGCTCATCCTGTTCGATATTGACGGCACGCTGATTCAAACCGGCGGGGCCGGGGTGAAGGCATTTGGCGAGGCCTTCGCCATGGAATTCCGCATTCCGGGTGGCACGCAGCATCTCTCGTTCGCCGGCCGGACCGACACGGGGTTGGTACGGGAGCTGTTTGCCCACCACGGAATCGAGCCGACAGCCGGGAACTTCGAGCGGTTTTTCGATTGTTATGTGTTCTGGCTGGATCATCTGCTGGAACAGTTGCGGGGGCGGACGTGTCCGGGCGCGGAAAGTTTTCTCGAGCAACTGGCGGCACTGCCGGTTCCGCCGCGGCTGGGGTTGCTGACGGGCAACATCCGGCTCGGGGCGGAGCTAAAGCTGCGGCACTTCGGCCTGTGGGAGGGGTTCGAGACCGGGGCGTTTGGGGATGATCATCACAACCGGAACGAGCTGGCGCGAATCGCGCGGGACCGGGGGCAGCGGCATCTGCGGCAGCCGCTGCGGGATGATGAAATCCTGGTGATCGGCGATACGCCGCTGGACATCGAATGCGGCCGGGCGATCAATGCAAGGGTGCTCGCGGTGGCCACCGGCGGGGCGACGCGGACCGAACTGGAGCGGCACGGTCCGGATTGGGTGGTGCCGGATTTGACGGCGATCCGGGCGGAAGAGGTTTGCCGGTAGGGGGAAGGCGGGTGGGGAACGTACGCGGCCCGGGGTGGGGAGCCACGGATGGAACACGGGCGGAACACGGATGGGGAACGTGGAGGCGCGGCGGGAAGAGTCGAGTCGGGGGAACGTTCAACGCCCAACACTCAACGCTCAACGCGGGGCGTTCCGGCTGACGGCGGAACTTCAGTGAGAATGAGGTTTGCCGGTGCCGCACATGCCGCAGGACTTGGGGTTGGAGGTGCAGGCGGCGCCTTCGCCTCCGCTGCCGCCGCCGGCGACGGAGGAGGCGAAGACCGAGAGTTTCTTTGCGAGCTTTACCGAACCGCATTTCGGACAGGCGGTTCCCTGCCAGTTGGTCGAGCGGACGAGCAGCTCGGAGTCCTGTTCGCAGTCGTTGCAGTGAAATTCGTAGATTGGCATGGGGAGAAGATAGACGGTGGCCGAAATTTCCTCAAGCGCGGGCGTGGGTTCCGGCGGGGGCGTGGCGGAGGATGACAAGGCTTCCGATCAACCCGGCGAACAGAACGACGCCAACGGTCCAGGCGGCGGCATGGGGAACCGCGGGCCAGAACTGGAGGGCCATGGCGCCGAGGGCAGGGCCAGCGAAAATGCCGATGCCGATGGCGGCCTCGTGAAAGCCGCCGTGCTCGCCCTTGGTGTCGCCGACGTCCATCGAGTAGAAGAGCGACGAGTAGTAGATCAAGCCGAGACCGAGGCCGAAGGCGAGTTGGGCCACGACCAGCACGGCGAGCTGGGTGGCGAGGAGGATGGTCAGGTAGCTGAGCGTCACAACGCCGTAGGCGCCGAGAAACCAGCCGCGTCGGTAATGCCAGCCAGGCCATAGCCACAGGACGAGGAAGGCGGCAAGACGGGCGAAGAGCCAGATCGAGCAGAAAAAACCGGCAAGCATCGGGGAGAGGTCCAGCTTGCGGGCCACGGTGGGGATGACGGGCAGGATGCTGTTGATGGCGATATAGGCGAAGGGGTTGGCGAACCAGGCCAGCCGGAGAAAGGTGCGGGCGCGGGCGATGGGCCGGGGATTGAGCGGCGGCAGGGTGGGGGCGGGCGGCGCGGGTTCCGGGGCGGTGACGCCACCGGCAGGCCGGTCAAAGCGGAGGGTGAACGTGAGGACAAATTGCAGGGCGTGCAGGGCGGCGGGGACGTAGAAGATGCTGCGGGGGCCGAGGGTTTCCAGCAGGGCACCACCGGCGAAGTAGCCGAGCGCGGCCCCGCCGGCCCAGGTGAGGTTGTAGATGCCAATCATGCGCGTGAGGCGCACGGGGGTTTCGCCTTCACTGACGGCACCTTCGAGGGTGGGCCAGGTGAAGCAGACGCCGACGGTCCAGACGATCAGAAGGACGACCTGAGTGACCGCCCCGGGGAGGAGACCAGCGGCAACGAGGGCAACGGCCATGACGGCAAAGCCGATGCGCAGGGCGGGCACGTAGCCGCAACGCTGGGCAAATTTCCCGGCAAACAGCGCGGCGAAGATGTAGATGAAGCCGTGGGTGGCGGAGAGCAGGAAGTTGCCGCGGTCGGTCCAGCCGAACTGCGCGCCCATGTGGAAGAACAGGAAGTTGAAATAGAACGCGGTCCCGAGGGCGTTGATGGCCTCGAGGAGGAAGTATCCCGATTTGGACTGGGCGCTGGGCATGGCCGGCCTGCGGCAAGCAGGGCGGCGGATTAAAGGGAGGGCGGGGCAAAGTTCAAAGCTTAAAGCTCAAAGTTCAAAGC
>CAZUUP010000310.1:0-4252 GCA_964623105.1 uncultured Akkermansia sp. | reverse complement strand
GGTCACGCTCAGAGATTGGCGAAGAGGGGCGTTTGACGGGACGGGGGACGGGCTTATGATCGGCGGCGGGTGCGGGTTCCGGAAAATGAAGCGGCAAATTTATCTCGATCATCAGGCGGCGACGCCGGTTCTGCCGGAGGCGCTGGAGGCGATGCTGCCGTTTTTTCGCGCGGAGTTTGGCAATCCGAGTTCGCTGCACCATTACGGCATCAACGCGCGGGATGCGCTGGGCCGCGCGCGGGAGCAGTTTGCCGCGTTGCTGAATGCGGAACTGCCGGAGGAAATCATTTTCACGTCGGGCGGAACGGAGGCGGTGAATCTGGCGATCAAGGGTTGCGCCCGTGCCCATGAGCGGCAGGGGCGGCATCTGGTGGTGAGCGCGGTCGAGCATCCGGCGGTGTTGAATTCCGTGGCGGCGCTGGAGCGGGAAGGGTTCACCTGCACGCGGGTCGCCGTGGATGCCGAGGGGCGGGTCGAACCGGCGGCGGTGCGGGCGGCGATGACGGATCACACGATTCTGGTCGCGGTGCAGCAGGTGAACCACGATCTGGGGACCATCCAACCGATCGCCGAGGTGGGGGCGCTGGCGGCAGAGCGGGGCGTGCCGTTGCTGGTAGATGCGGTGGCGGGCGCGGGTTGGGTGCCGGTGGATGTGCAGGCGGCAGGCATCGCGCTGCTGGCGGTTTCGCCGGCGCGGTTTTACGGACCGAAGGGGGTGGGTGTGCTGTATCGTAATCAGCGGACGCGCCTGGCGGGGATTCAACATGGCGGGCGGCAGGAGGACGGGCGGCGGGCAGGGACGGAGAATGTGCCGGCGATCGTCGGGGCGGGGGTGGCGGCGGCGGTGGCGCAGCGGGAGTTGCCGGGGCGGGCGGCGCACGTCGGCGCGTTGCAGCGGCAGTTGTGGGAGGGCATCCGGGCGCGGGTGCCGTATGTGTGTTTGAACGGGCCGGCGCCGGGGCCGCGGCGGAGTCCGGCAAGCTTGAACGTGAGCTGCGAGTTCACGGAGGGTGAGGGGCTGGCGTTGCTGCTGGACACGCTGGGGGTGGCGGTGGGAAGCGGGGCGAGTTGTGTGAGCCGCGCGGAGAAGGTGCCGCCGGTGCTGGCGGCCATTGGCCTTGACCCGTCGCTGGCACAGGGCAACATCCTGCTCTCGCCCGGTCGGGACACGACGGCGGCGGAGGTGGCGGAGGCGGTGGAATTGATCGCGAAGGCGGTCGAGCGGCTGCGGGGGATGTCGCCGGGGTGGGATGAATTTCAGCGGGGCGTGGTGGATTCGGTGATCCAGCCGCGCGCGCGAAGCGCGGGTTCCGGAGCGGCGCAGTGAATGGTTCCGGTGCGGAGCGGGGAAACAACCCCGGGAATTGGAACTGGCATGATCAACGACGAGACAATTTTGAATGCGCTGAAAGGCGTGAAGTATCCGGGCTATTCGCGGGACATCGTGTCGTTCGGACTGGTGAAGAAAATCGCGGTGGCCAACGGCGCGGTGAACGTGGCGATCCAGATGACGTCGCCCAGCGCGGAGGCGGCGGCGCAGATCAAGGCGGATTGCGAGCGGGTGGTGAAGGGGTTGCCGGGGGTGAGCGCGGCGTTGATCGAGGTGAGCCGGCCGACGGGGGCGCCCGCGGGCGCGGTGGCGGGCGCGCCGGGGCAGGCGGCGGCGATGCAAAACCGGGTGCCGGGCATCCGGCGCGTGGTGGCGGTGGCGAGCGGCAAGGGGGGCGTCGGGAAATCAACGTGTTCGGTGAACCTGGCGTGCGCGCTGGCGAATCTCGGATTGGAGGTGGGGTTGCTGGATTGCGACATTTATGGGCCGAGCATTCCCTTGATGATGGGGATTCAGCAGCGGCCGCATGTGAGCGACGCGGAGAAGTTGATTCCGCCGATGAACCACGGGGTGAAGCTGATGAGCATGGGTTTCCTGCTGGACGGGGACCAGCCGGTGATCTGGCGGGGGCCGATGATTCAGAAGACGATCCAGCAGTTCGTGAGTCAGGTGGAATGGGGCACGCTGGATTTCCTGCTGGTGGATTTGCCGCCGGGCACGGGGGACGCGCAGTTGTCGCTGTGCCAGACGGTGGCGCTGGATGGCGGGGTGATCGTGACGACGCCGCAGGAGGCGTCGCTCGGCGTGGTGCGGAAGGGGATTGCGATGTTCGAGAAGGTGAACGTGCCGATTCTCGGAATCATCGAGAACATGAGTTATTTCACAACGCCGCAGGGGGAGCGGATCGAGATATTCGGTCACGGCGGCGGGCGGGCGGAGTGTGAGCGGAAGCGGATTCCGTTTCTCGGGGAGATTCCGCTGTTCACCGCGATCCGCGAAGGCGGGGACGCCGGGAAACCGGTGGCGGCGGTGGCCCCGCACAGCGCGGCGGGGAAGGCGTTTGCCGGGATAGCGGAGGGTTTGCGGCAGCGGTTGGGATGAGCGGGGGGCGGGGGCGGGGGGCGGAGTTTTAGCCACGGATGGAACACGGATGGAACACTGAAAGGGACAGGGTGACCACAGAGGCACGATGAACGCAGAGGAAGACTGGGGTGGGACGGGGTGCTGATCGGTTCGCTGGCAGTGGAATGTCAGCGGATGGTCAGCGTCAAGGAGCGGCGGAGTCTCCCGACACACCTACCGGGCTTTGAGGTTGATCTGTTTGGGGAGATACTCGGCGGGGATGGGGCGGAGTTTGGCGAGCGCAGGAATGCGGTCCACATGGTACGGGGGGACGCCGGCGTTGAGGAGGGTGTCGCGCCAGTGCTCGGGGTCCAGGCGGTAGAGGGCCAGGCCGAGGGCTTCGTTGAGGAAGACGTTCACGCGGTTGTCCTTTTGCGTGGTGATGAGCACCTTCTCGAGCGTGGGCACGGCTTCCTTGACGCCCCACTGGCCGAGGAGTTCGGCGGCGCCCTTCATGAAGTCCGTGGGCGTGTCCTTGGGGAACCATTGGAAGGCCAGCGGGTCTTTCTCCCGAACGCGCTTGGCTTGCAGTTCCATGCCGGCCAGATACTCCTCGTGGAGGGGGATGGTGGAAGCGAGCATCTCTTGCAGGGCTTTCGCACCAAGCGGTGGTCCAGCCACTTCAAACGCGGGCAGTATTGATGATATTCCGGAGTTCGGGGATTTCTTGAACATCTCTTGCATATGTGTCTTCCAGACCTCGCCTTCCATTGCCTGACTCTTGACCAATGTTGCCTCAACGGTCAGCGCCAGATAGCCAAGTGATTTGTGAGTGGCAAGGGTCTTGAGGAGATGTGATACGGCGTCTGGCTCGCCAGCTTGCGCCAACGCCAACGCTAACCCCCAACTCTGAGGCTTTAGTTGGTATTGTTGGCGCAAAAGTGCAGCCGCGTCGGAGTCGTTCCACGTCCCAAGCGCAAGCAGGAGTGTCGTCGGAGGCGGACCTAACTTTGGAAATGCGGCGACAATGCCGGGAATCGCTGAACCTTCTCGCCCTTTGGCCAAGGTTAGCGCCGCATGACCTGTGAGTAAGCCGGTGACGGGCGAATTGAGTACTGCGAGCAGATATTCTTTTCCAGCCGGCTGGTCGTAACGATAAAGCAACGTCGCGGCGGTGAGCTTCATCTGCGGGTCGGTGGCGTTGCTCAAGATGTGGTGCAAGGCCTCGAGTATGCGGGGGGGAAACGGTTCCGTGGCAGACTTGGTGATGTGTTCCATCGCCATTTCCATACTCTTATGAGCGTTGATTAGAATCCAAGCGATCTCCCCGGTTTCATCCGCCTGTCGCGATTCTTCGCGGCTGGTAAAAAAAGCCGTTCCTTTGAAGGCCGCGTCCAGCTCAGCCTTCAGCTTTGCCTTGAGCCGCGCAAGTTCAGTCGGGTCCGTCGGGATCGGGCCGATGCCGGGGATGTTGGTCACCGAGGGTTTGGTAACTGGGGGAGCTTGAATCGGGGTAGAGGGAAGAGGTGTTGCGACGTGAACCGGCACCCGCTTTTGCCAGGCAGAAATCAAGAGCCAGACCATCAAGGCCCCGCCACCGAGCAAAATGATGATGTGTCGCCGTTTCATTCTGGTTTGTGCGGCAAAGCGTCTGCCCCGGACGCCACCGCGTCAAGGCGCGGACCGATGTTGGAGCCACGGATCGACCACCCAAAGGCCAACGAAAGGGGCGGTGGATCGAAGGGGATGGCCAGTCGCGAGTTTCCAAATCCGGGCTTTGTCCGGGTGGCAGTCCTGACTCGCGCGATCAGCCGCCGATGGGGGTGAGGGGCTGGCGTTTGCCGAAGCGGAGGTCTTGCT
>CAZUUP010000309.1:0-7240 GCA_964623105.1 uncultured Akkermansia sp. | reverse complement strand
ACCCCGTCCCTCTCCCCATCTGATGGGGAGAGGGTGGCCGAAGGCCGGGTGAGGGGTTGGTGGGCGTTCTCATCGCTACGACATTGATGGAACCGCTCTAATCCGCAGCCGGGGCGATTTCGCCCGCCAGCGCCCTCTCCAGTTCCCCGACCAACGTCTCGGTGGGCACCGCAAAACGGATCTGTTTTCCCAACCCCACCGCCACCGTGTACGGATGCACATGCAAGCCCGCGACCCGCCCAACGGAGCGCCTCCCCGCCTTTTTTACGCGCTTGATGCCGCGCCGACCCGGCAGGGGTTGCCCCGGTCCGCGTGCCTCACCCATCATACCGTCGTACAGTCCGCAAAAAAACGCGCCCCGGTCCCCCGGATCAACCCCGGGCTCTTCGGCGAAGCGCTTCCACAGACTGCAAAATCCATTCGCAATCGTTTCCGCCACCGTGGCCAGTCGCCGGGCCGACGCAGGTGTCGCCTGCGCCAGCAATTCCGCCCCGCGAAACGTGCAGTGGATCCCCGTCGCCGACTCGATGGCCCACTTCACGAAATTCGCCACCTCGACGTCGGCGATCTTTGCCACCACCACTGCGGGCCCGCGCGTCGTTCGGAATCGCCCCGAAAAAAGGTCTTCTCTGTTCCCCTCCTCCGGCAGCGCGAAATCATACGCGGCCTTCAGTTGCGCCAGTTTGCGCTTGGCCGTGGATTGCTCGCCGCCAATGCCGCGCTCCGCCAGAGCCTGAAGCTTTAGCAGCAGCGCGCGGGCCTTTGCAGTGGGAGTTTTCATCCCCGCCTCCGGTTGGAATTCAGCCCGGCAACAAATCCCCGCGCTTGTGTGGTCCGGTCCGGTGTTGTCGTCATTTGCCGCGACGATAATCACCTCCCACCGGTCACCGCACGCCGATTCTTCTCCATTAGTCCGCGCTTCGCCGTCCGCATTACTCGCCCGCCCCCACCAGCCAGACGTCCCCCTCCTTCTTCAGCGACCACAACTTTTCAGTGAACTCCACCACCGGCGGCTTCTCGGTCTTTGTCAGAATCCCGCGGAAGAAAAACCCCCGTCCTGCCAGCATCAACCGCTGATCCTTCTCGTCGATCTTCCAGCGCTGCACCACCAAACGCCACGGCTGTGTTTTGGCGCCCTCGCCCGTCGTCGCCCCCTTGCGCCACATCATTGTCACCGAATAGACATCACTCTTGGGCTGATCCAGATACACCGCCAGCACCTGCCGGTCGTCGTAGAAATCCTCCGTGTACGTCATGTTCGTCCGCACCAGTGCGAGCAGTTTTTCATCGACCAGCTTGGGCCAGCCCACGGTGATCTTGTTTCCGCTTTCGAGCGCAAAAAACACCCCGTTGCCCAAGGGCGAAGGCATGGTGAATTCGTCCGGCTTGGCGGTCTTCTTCGCCTCAAACGTCATCAAAGCCCCCCACGTCACCGCCGTCAGAGCACCTTTTTCCGCCAGCGGCGATCGCAACCGCAGGCGGATGGTCTCCTCCGTGTCCACCGCCGCATCGGTGAAGACAATTTGCGATGGGTACACCAACGACTCCATCGTCTCGCCCTCCTTGCCCTTCTGCTTCGCCAGCAAAATCACCTTCGAATTATTCGTCTTCCCCTCGATGTACATCACCGTCGTGTACAGGTGGCCCACGATCTTTTCGTTCGACGGCAGGATCAACGTCGTGGTCAGGCTGCGGATCGGATACGGCTTGCCGAAGAACTCTTTCCGCGTCTGGCCCGCCTCGGCGAAACGCCATTTCCGCTCCAGTTCCTCCGTTTCCGGCGCAAAACGGATTTCACGGACCCGGTCCAAGGACAACGTTCGGATTTGATTGCCGTTGATGTGCATCTTCAACTGCGCTCCCGGCGACAGCGAGATCAACCCCTCCACGGTCTCCCCGTTGGACCATTGCACCCGCCCCGCCCGCTTCACCGTCTGCGCCTCCACCCCGACTGCCACCGCAAACCAGGCCAACAACAACATCGCCGGCAAGAGCGCGCTGCAACGTAGCCGTAACGATTCAGTGACGGCCCGCGGAGCGCGGCCTTGAGGCCGCAGAGTCGTACGTCCTGCCTGGGTCGTGCGAGTTTTCGGGCCTGCTCCCTTTCGATTCATCAAATGGTGAGTCGGGTTACCCGTTCGGAATGCTCTGAACAGTCGCTGTTGGCGGGCGCCTCTGTGGACTGAAGGCCGCGCTCCTTTTGTGTCGATTGCATCGTCACAGCTTGGTTGCGCCGTCAGCCCACGCACCATCCCTTCGCGTTCGTTCCAGCCGCCGCCGGTTCGGTCATTGTTCTTCAGCAGTTTCATGGTGCCATCCCCGGTTATTCCCTCAGAACAAATTCTGTTTCCGTCGCATCACCCATTCGACGATCAGGATCAGCACAAAGAGCAGCGCGAAATATGGCCCGGTCTGCACCAGGGACGCCTCCACCGCCACCACCTTCCGCCACAATCCGGCCGTGATCCGCTTCACCAACTGGTCCCCCTGATCCTCTTTGTAGTACACTCCCGACCCGCGCTCCGCCAGCTTCGTCAAGAATGCCTCATCCAATTCCAGATGCGCCCCCTCATCCACCATCGGCGCGACGCGCAGCACCTTTTCATACGACTCCAAAATGTTCTCCCCGCGATACGCCACCAACTTGAATCCGTACTCACCTCGCTCGCGCAACCGCACCTTCGTGAAATACGCGCCCGTCTGCCCCTGGATCGGTTCCACGGTCAACGGTGTTGTCTGTTTCTTGTACATCTGCGTCGCCACCCAGCGGATGCCCTCCACATTCTGCTGCCCGGCCACCCGAATCTCCGGGACCGCCTGTTCGCCTGGACGGTACGCCTCCTTGTCCCATTTGATCTTGAACACCCGTCCGCCCTCGTCCTTGCCTGTCATGTGCCGGATCGCCTGCCGCCAGAAGATTCCGTAGGCCGCACGCAACGTCTCCGACTTCGCGGCCCATTTCCACATCGTGTTCGACGCCACCCCAAGCACCTTGCCCCGGTCATAATTCTGCATCCCGACCACGGTGATCAACCGCCCCGCCGCCCGCGTCTCCAGCAGCGGAATTGCCCCCACCTTCAAGTCGCCCACCAGATTCACACTCTCGATGATTGCCCCCTGGCGGATGAGTTGATCCTCCACGCCGTACAAGATCGGATGCCCCGCCGAAATGCTGGGCGTCTGCACCTGGAAGGTCCCGAGCGAATTCTCCGGCTCCGTGTCCGACAGTTTCCACGGAAACACCGCCGCCAGCGGCGTCTTCGCATACCCGCCGCGCCCGAACGACCGGTCGCCGCCCGTAAACACGACCACGCCCCCGCCTGAAATATACTTCAACAACGCCTCCAATTGCGGTGGCGTCCAGTCCTCCGCCCCAAAACTCCCGATCACCAGGACATCGTACAATTGCAGCGTCTTCTCGCTCGCCGGGAATCCCGACTCCAGCTCCGTATCTCCTGGCTGCCGGTCCCCCTGCAACGTGAACCGCTCGCTCTGCGTGCGGAACAGCGCCGTGAATGAAATTCCCGGATCCCGCCCCAGCTCCGCCCGGAACATCTTGAACTCCGCCCCCAGCTCCCGCGTGTAATACAGCAGGTGCAACGTCTTCTGCTGCACCTCGACCACAAAGTTTCGCACGTTGTTCAGCGCGGACAATTCCCCCGGCACCGTTTCCGCCTGCACGCGATACCGATACGTCCCCAGCTCCTTGTGCGATGCCTTGAAATTCACCCGCGCCTGCCGGTTCAGCAAATCCACCGTCTTCTCTCCGACCCGCTCCCAGCGCCCGTCTTTTTCGAGTTCCAGCTTCACCGGCACCTTAATCAATCCCCTTGCAAATGCTGGGTCGCCGCCCCGGTACGCCCGCAAATCCACGTTGATCTCAAACTCCAGATCCTTTTCCACTGAAGCCGGCACCTGCACGTCTGCGACACTCACGTCGTTCCACTTCGTCGGGTCCGTGCCGAAGCCCGCCACATATAGCGGCACTGATGGCAGGGCCGCGCTGTCCACCGTCTCGTCTCCGCCATCGCTAAGCAGCAACACACCGACATACGACGAGATGTCCTTCCGGTCCGACAACGCCACCAGTGCTCCGCCCAAGTCCGTTCCCCGCACCGCGTTCGTCGGCATCGGCGCCGTGGGTGCGCGCAACTCCGCGTCAAACACCAGTTCCTCCACCGTCACCTCCGACGGCAGATCTTTTTTGAGCTTGTTCAAGAAAGCTTTCGCCCGCGCCACCCGTGCCTCTTTGCCGCTGTCCACCACGTCCATCGACGACGAGACGTCCAGCAACGCCAGCAATTTGCCCTTCGTGGACTCCCGCTTTTCGACCGTCCAGATCGGCTCAAACAACGCCAGCAACAACAGGATCAAGATCAGCAGCTTCGGGATCAGCAGCACCTGCGCCTTGCGCGGCGGCAACCGCATCAGCAGACGCCGATACAGAAACCAGATCCACACCCCCGTGCCCAGCACCAGCAATCCGCACAACAGCGGATTCAAGTGCGGTCGCCACTGCAATATGCCAAACAGCGTCATGGGGTTCTCAGATCTGTGCGCGCGAGCCCGGCATCCATCGCCCCGTCGTTACGGGACAGCACCCGCTCCTCGGCGCGGATCGCCGCCCGGCCGGGCGCCCTCGCAAGCCAGCGCGCCCACCTGCGCCGCTCGTCGCTTCGCTTCATCGATCGCGTTGTTCCCGGATACAACATTGTCAGGCCTTCATCGCCACCTTTACTGGCGTCGTGTCAATCGCCACCTTGGCCACCTTCACCGGACCAAATTCATCCGGCTTGGCCACCGTCGCGCCGTCCAGCGGATTTGGCTTTGCGCGTGGGGGCGCCGCCTTTAACGGCCGCGGATTCGCCAGGAAACCTTCCGCCATCAGACACAGGAAACCCAGCAGCAACGCCGGCAGAAAAAAATCCACGGCCCGGCTAAGCTTGCGCACTTCGGCCAGGATCGCGTCCGCGTTATCAAACGTCCGCACCACATGCGCCACCGTCCCCAATGCCGGCACGCTCTCCCCTTTCACGAACTGCGCCTCGCCCTCGCGCGCCGACGCCCGGACCGAGGCATAGATGGACTGTCCGCCAAAATCCGCCGCATACACCCCCGCCAGCGGGAAGATCGGCCGCTTGTTCGGCTCCCCCTTCCAGTCCAGCAGATTTCCCGTGATCGATTGCAGATGCAGGTTTGTTGCCCCCGGCGGCACCGTCAGCAATTTGTCGCCCGCCGTCAGACTCACCAGATTCTCCGCGCCCGCATCCCCGCCCAGCAAAGCCATGCTCTGCGCCAGCGCGAGGAAGCCCCCCTTCAGCGGCAGCGTGCTCCACGCCGGGTCCAGCCCCAACCCGCAGGTGAAGACCAACCCCTTGCCAAGCTGCCGCTCCGCCAGAAACACCCGCCCATCCTCCAGACCAAACAACGCCAGCGTCTTCTCCTCCAGCTTCAGCGGGTGAAACTTGAACGCCCTCAGGTTCCGTAAAAAAATGTCCCCCCGTTCATCCTTCAACTCCCCGAAAACTGCCGCGCCCTTCTGAAATGCCAGCACTGGAAAACCCTGTTGGGCCTCGACCATCGCTTCCGGCACCGCTCCCAACCAGTCCAGCGTGCGCGCTGGCGGACCGCCACCCAGCGACGACGGTCCCACAAACAGGCTCCCGCCCCGCTCGACCCACACTTTGAGGGTCGCCGCGGCCGCACTGTCACCCGCCACCAACGCCAGCGACGGCCAACTCAAGGCCACCAGCGCCGGCTTCTTCTCGTCCAGCGCCTTCACCAGTTCCGCCGTCGTCACAAAGGCCGGCACCAAACCGGAGAACTTGCCGTCCCCCGACGGACTGATCGCCATCGGAAACAACCCGAAATCTTCCTCCCGTCCCACGAACAACACCGGCTTTTTCTCCGTCGTCGCATACGCCACTCCCGCCTTGTTGTCCGATCCAAAACCATCCCCCTCCACCCACACATTGATCCAGTGAACCCCGGGAGCCACCGGTTCGAAGCCCAGCACCACGGTCTTGTCTTCCCGTTTGGGCACCGGTACCTCCTGCGTGCTCTTCGTCCCCGCATCATCCACCCAGTTCAACCGCACCAACCCGTCAACCTCGCTCGTGTTCCGCAACTCGACGCGAAGCGGGAACCTTCGCCCCACCAAGATCTTCTTCTCGGGCAGCGCCAATCCCATTACCGCAACGTTGGCGTTCGCCGTGTTCAGCGACGTGATCCGGTGGACATAAACCCCCGTCCCCGCCCTGGGCGGTCGCATCCCGACCGGCACCTTGTTCCACTCCACTTCCTGGGCATCCGTAAGAATGTGAATCTCGAACCGCGGTGTGGCGCTGTTCTCAAACATCGCCACCGCCCGCTCAAATGCCTGCTGGATTGCGCCCGACGCCTCGGTCTCCCGGATCCGCGTCACCGCCCCGAGCAATTCGCTCTTCTCCTTTTTGTCCGAAGTCAACCCGGTCGGCAGCACCACACTGGGATCCTCCACCAGCAGCACCACCCCCACCGAATCCTGTTCCCGTTGCCCGCCAATGAGCGCCTGCGCCGCCTCGATCGCCACCTGCATCTTCGACTTGTCGCCCCGCGCCAATCCCGCCATTGATCCCGAATTGTCGATCACCAGCACCTGCGCCACTCCTCCCGTGCTTCCCACGCCGTACCAGACCGGTCGCAACAACGCCAGCAGCAGGAACAGGATCAACAGCGTCCGCAACAGCAACACCAGCCACTCCTTGACCTTCCGCCGCGCGCTCAACCGCGGGCTGATCCGCTGGAAAAACATCAGCGTCGAAAACGGGCGCTGGCGCTTGCGAATGCGCAGGAACAGGTGGAACACCACCGGCGCCGCCACCAGCGGCAGCAACCAGGTGAACAGCGGATTGAGCAGGACGAAGTTCATCGTAACCTCGCTACACCATAGTCGCCCGCATCCGGATCACGTCATCCAGTTCCAGCTTCGTGTTCACCAATTGGTAGTCGCCCCGGCAGTCCAGACAACCCTTCCGCAGTTCCGCTATGAAGTTCTGCACCTCCGCCGCATACGCATCCTTGAGATCATCCACCTCGATCACCATCCGCTCGCCGGTCTCCAATTCCTTCAGTTCCGCCAGTCCCGTGAAGCTCAGATACAGCTCCGCTGGATCCAGCACCTGCAGCACCGTCACCTCATGCCCGTTATGATGCATGTGCCTGATGCCCCGCAGGATTCCCGCCGAATCCGCCAGCCAGT
>CAZUUP010000308.1:2554-7240 GCA_964623105.1 uncultured Akkermansia sp. | reverse complement strand
TGTCCCATTCAAACCCGCAACAGGCGAGGAGCTTCGCGCGCATGGCGCTGGTGAAGGCAGGCAGCGCGAGGCGTTCCTTAAAGAGCAGACCGTTGATGTAGGGGAATTCGGCGAGGTCGGGATCGAGGTGTTTCTGGCGCCGGTCTTCGGGTGTATTGAGCACCTCGAACAGTTCGTGGAGCTTGGGGCCGAGGTCGGAGCCGTCGGCGGCGGTGTGGTCTTCGAGATAAAATTGGAAGGATTTGGTGGCGAAGATGCCGTTGTCTTCCGCGAACAGGCAGAAGAGGAGGCGCACGAGGAATTGCTTCAGCTCGTGGCCGGCCTTGCCGGTCCCGTCGGTGCCGTAATCACCCGCCTCCAGCGCGTCGTGCAGGTCGCACATGAGGCGCGTGGCTTCCTCGTTGGCGGGGTCCTCTGGGTTGAGCTTGTGCTGCTTGTAGCCCGCGATGAAGAAAAAGTGGCGGATGTGCTTGTGGAAATCCGCGAGCGGGAACTCGACCGAGGGCGGAAGGCGTTGGAGGAGCGGCGCGTCGGGGTCCTGCTCAGGTTCGAGATCGTGAATGGCAATGCGTTTGAAGTCCGAAACGATGAGGTAGCGTGGCACTTCCTTTTCGCGTCCGCTGTCGATGAGGGCACGGATGTATTCCATGCCCTGCGTGTGGGCCTTGCCGAGGTCTTTGCCGGCGCTCTTGTGCTCGGCGAGCATCACGCCGGGCCAGAGGAGGTCGATGTAGCCCCAGTCACCGGAGAGTTTCTTGACGGCGTCCTCGTAGCTGGCGAGGTGACGGCGCTTCTGGCCAAAGACATTGAAGAAGTCGTCCCAGAAGGATTTGGCCTCGGCGTCTTCGCGGGTTTCGTCCTTCCACTCCCTCGAGAAGGCGATGGCACGGTGTTTGATCTCAGTCCACGAAAGCGGCATAGGCGTATCGTACGGATTTTGCCCGGCCGTGCAACTCCGGCGACAAATCCGGATCGCGGTTTGCGCCTACTACCTTGCCCCCCTCTCCCTCGGAGGGAGAGGGAGAACGTTCGCCGCCTGCTCGAAGATCGGCACGCACACCTGGGTCAAGGCGCCACCGCAACAACCCCCTCTCCCAGCGGGAGAGGGTTGGGGTGAGGGAGAAAGGCCGGAACATCCCGTTGCATTCACGCGCGATTCGCAGCAACAATCTGACTGCCCCGAACTCCTGCCCGATCTCCGCCGCCAATCTTGCGACGGCGGCGCTGGTGACCACGGCAAGCTTCCACAGCCTGCCGGTCAGCACGACCCATGTCAGCGTCGGCGCACTGCTGGGCATCGGTATCCTGACCAAACAGGCCAAGTGGCGAAGCGTGGGGCAGATCGTAATGTGCTGGGTAATTACCCTCCCGTGCGCAGCATTGCTGGCGATGCTGATGTATTGGGTGATCGCGTGGCGGAACTGAACGCCACCGCATTGGCGATTCGTCATCAGCCGCCAGCCGTTCCCGCTCCATAGTGCAACTCAATCGACGGCCAACGCCGCTGCCGCCGCAAAAACATCCGCCCGACATTTCCCTTGAATACCCCTCCCGCATGTAGCTATCTAACCCGCGCTCGTAACTGATTGCGTGAAATTCATCGGCAACATCCTCCTCGCCCTCGCCATCCTCGGCGCGACCAACGGCCACTGGGCCGTGTTGCAGACCGTCGCGTGGACCCGGATGATCTCCGATTTTTCCCGCACCGCACCGCTCGAAACCGCCATCACCAAGACATTTAGCGGCCAGCACCCCTGCTCCATGTGCGTTCAGATTGAACAGGGCAAGGACGCCGAGCGCGCGGACGGACGCGACGTCCCCCTGCAAAAGGTCAGCCTCAAGATTGACTTCTTCCTGACCCCCGCCGAGGTCCTCCTCGCCGCCATTCAACTTCCCGCGCCCGGCGTCCCGGCGAACGTCTCCGCGCCCAACCGCCCGCAGCTTCCCTCCGTTCCCCCGCCCCGCAGCTTCGTTGGTTAGTCATCCGAGTGCTGCCTGCGCCCTGACCGGTCGCAGCAGCTTCCCCTCCCACATCGGAAATTCGTCGCGCCCGGACCGTGTCCGCCCGCGACCTTGACCCACGAAGTCCCGCCCGTGCCACCGAACCATCAAATCCGCCGCCGCTCGCCCCAACGCGCGGCGAATTCCGGACCTTTTTTTCGGAATGCTCTCTTGCCTGCCCACCGCCGGCCAATCACTCCGGCTCCAGTTTCAACCTGACGTCCCTTCCATTGCCCGCAGCCACTCCCTTCCCATGAAAAAGACCGCCAAAACCAAGCGTTCCCTTTCCACCTACCTGGCCTGCCTCGGCCTCCTCGGCCTTGGCGCCACCCATGCCCAAGCCCAGGCCGCCACCCCGCCGTCCATCGTCAACCTCCCCGAAGTCGTCGTCGCCGCCACCAATGTTCCCGCGCCCACGGCTGAAAAATCCCTCACCGTTCCCTCCGTCGCCGCCGCTCAGGAACGCGTGAGCCAGATCCCCGGCGGAGCCACCGTCATCCCCGCCGAGGAATTCAAGACCGGCCGCGCCTCCACCCTCAAGGACGTGCTCGACTACGCCCCCGGCGTCTTCACCCAGTCCCGTTTCGGCTCCGACGAAGCCCGCATCTCCATCCGCGGCTCCGGCCTCCAACGCACCTTCCACGGCCGCGGCCTCAAGCTCCTTCAAGACGGCGTTCCCCTGAACCTCGCCGACGGCAGCTTCGACATGCAGGCCATCGAACCCCTCTCCGCCCAGCACGTCGAGGTCGTCCGCGGCGCCAACGCCCTCCAATACGGTTCCACCACCCTCGGCGGCGCCGTCAACTTCGTCACCCCCACCGGCCACACCGCCGATCGCGCGCAAGCCCGCGCCGAATACGGCAGCTACAACTACGTGCGCGGCCAGATCAGCACCGGCATGACCCTCGGCCCGGCCGATTACTACGCCACCGCCACGCACTACTCGACCGACGGCTTCCGCCGCCATGCCGAACAAAGCAACCAGCGCGTCTTCGCCAACGCCGGCTACCAACTCGGCGACCACGCCGAGACGCGGATGTACTTCACCTACGTCCAAACCTATTCAGAACTGCCCGGGAGCATCACCAAAGCCCAGATGGCCGCCGATCCCCGCCAGGCCAATGGCGGCAACGTCGCCCTGAACCAGAAACGCAACTTCGAACTCCTCCGCCTCGCCAACAAAACCACCTGGAGCCAGGACCACCACACCGTCGAACTCGGCACCTTCTGGTCCCACAAAGATCTCGACCACCCCATCTTCCAGGTCCTCGACCAGAACTCCAACGATCTCGGCCTCGAAGCCCGCTACCGCAACGACGCCGACCTCTTCGGCCACCGCAACCGCTTCCTGCTTGGCTTCAATCCCACCTACGGCTGGATTGAAGACAAACGCTTCGCCAACGTCGCCGGCAACCGCGGCGCCCGCGCCGGCGAATCCACACAGACTTCCTACAATCTCGATCTCTACGCCGAAAACTCCCATCACCTCGCCGACCGCCTCGCCCTCATCCTCGGCGTTCAGGTCAGCTACGCCAACCGCGACTTCCAGGACGGCTTTCTCACCGATGGCAATCAGACCGCCAATCCCGACTACTGGGGCTACAATCCCAAACTCGGCCTGCGCTACGACTTCGACGACAGGAACCAGGTCTTCGCCAATATAAGCCGCAGCTTCGAGCCGCCGTCCTTCGGCGAACTCAGCCGCCCGCCCGGCGCGACCGGAGCCGTCGTCAACGGCCTGCTCCCCCTCAAGGCCCAAACCGGTACCACCATCGAATTCGGCACCCGCGGCTCCCACGGTCGCGTCGGTTGGGAAGCCGTCTATTACCACGCCTGGCTCCGCGATGAACTGCTTCAGATGAACTTCCCCGTCGCCGGCGCGCCTCCCGGCGTCTTCGCCCCGACCACCGTCAACGCCAACCGCACCACCCACTCCGGCGTCGAACTCGGCTGGAACGTCCGCCTGCTCGAAGACCTCACCACCCCCGGCAACGCCCAACGTGACGGCGACCGCGTCGTCTTCCGCAACGCCTATCAGTGGAACCGCTTCCGCTTCGACGGGGACAACACCTTCGGCAACAACCAACTGCCCGGCATGCCCGAGCACTACTTCCGCGCCGAACTCGCCTACGAGCACCCGTGCGGATTCTACGCCGGCCCCAACATCGAATGGTCCATCCAGAAATCCGCCGTGGACATGGCCAACACCCTGTTCGCCGACCCCTACGCCATCCTCGGACTCAAGGTCGGCTATCGCACCAAAAAGGGGATCTCCGGTTACGTCGAAGTCCGCAACGTCACCGACGAACGCTATGCCGCCACCACCGGCGTCATCACCCGCGCCACGGCCGCCAACAGCGCCCAATTCAACCCCGGCGACGGCCGCACCTTCTACCTCGGCCTCGAGTACAAATGGTAACCACCGCCCCCAACTCACTCTCCTGCGGCCCGCGGGCGTCCCGCCCGCTTACCCCCTCCGCGCGACGCTTGCGCCTAATCCCACCCGAGCCTCCCTCCCTCTCGCCCTCTCGCTTTCCCCCCATCTCTCCGTCTCCCCATCTCTCCCTCTCTCCCATGAACCCCCATACCACCCCACCCTCGCGCCGGCTCCTCGCCACGCTTTCCGCCGTCACCCTCCTGGCGTGGACCGCGTGCGACAAACCCGCTCCCACTGACAAGCACTCC
>CAZUUP010000308.1:0-2454 GCA_964623105.1 uncultured Akkermansia sp. | reverse complement strand
CCGCCACCAACAACCACTCCTCCCACGCTTCACCCTCCTCCCACGGCACCCACACCAGCCACACCCCCGCCAAAAAACCCGGCATGGGCGAAACCGTCCGCTGGGGCATCGAAAGCCTCGACCTCTATCGCGACGGCTCCCACCTCCACCTCCTCCTCGCCGACTACGCCACCAATTCCCGAATCCCCGCCCTCGTCCACCTCCGCTCCACCGACGACGGCGCCACTTGGTCCGCTCCTGTCCGCGTCGATGCCAACGCCACTCCCGCCCGCTCGCCCCACCGCGGCATGGACGCCCAGATCGTCGCCGCCGGTGACAAACTCCTCGCCCTCTGGGGCACCGCTGGCACCGGCCTCTTCGGCAGCGGCCCCATGGCCACCGCCCTCTCCGCCGATGGCGGCAAAACCTGGCAACCCGGCCCCAACCCCGCCGACGACAATCTCACCACCGGCCACGGCTTCGCCGACCTCGCCACCGACGCCGCCGGGAATTTCCACCTCCTCTGGCTCGACAGCCGCGATGGCAAACAAGGCCTTCGCGCCGCCACCTCCACCGACGCCGGCAAAACCTGGTCCCGCAACGTCACCGTCAAACCCGAGACCTGCGAGTGCTGCTGGAACGCCCTCGCCATCGCCCCCAACGGCACCCTCCACGCCCTCTTTCGCGACAAAGCCCCCCGCGACATGGCCATCGCCACCTCCCTCGACCGCGGCCTCGCCTGGTCGCCCCCCGTCAAAGTCGGCCGGTTCGACTGGGAATTCCAAGGCTGCCCCCACGTCGGCGGCAGCCTCGCCCTGCGCCCCATTTCTGCCGACACCTATTCCCTCCACGCCCTCGTCTGGACCGGTGCCGCCGGCAAAAGCGGCGCCTACCACCTAACCTCCAACGACCTCGGCAAAACTTGGACCGAACCCCAGCGCATCGGCGACTCCGACGCCCGTCGCGGCGACCTCGCCGCCCGCCCCCCCAACCACCTCGCCGTCGTCTGGGATCGCGTCGCCGACGGCGAGAGCATCATCCTCGCCTCCACCTCTGCCGACGCCGGCAAAACCTGGTCCGCCCCAAAACGCCTCTCCCCCGGCACCGCCCACGCCGCCTATCCCCGCCTCATCCCCACCGCCACCAGCTTCCGCGCCTTCTGGACCGAAACCGCAAAAGACCGCCCCGCCACCTGGAAAACCACCCTCCTCCCCACCCCAACCAGCACCCCCATTCACTAATCACTAATCACTAATCACTAATCACTAATTACTAATCACTAATTACTAATCACTAATTACTAACCCCCACCCCATGTTCCAAATCTTCAAACAAGGCGGCCCCATCATGTGGCCCCTCCTCCTCACCTCCATCATCGCCCTCACTGTCGTCCTCGAACGCCTCTTCTTCATCTGGCGCGAACGCCGCCGCCGCGCCCCCGAAACCGTCGAACGCATCCTCGCCCTCGTCGAACAAAGCCGCCCTGACGACGCCGCCCAAGCCGGCACCGGCAGCCAGGACTTCGTCGCCCGCACCCTTACCTATGCCCTCGCCCACCGGCACAAATCCCTCTCCAACGCCCTCCTCCGCCAGGCCAACCTTGAACTCCAGCGCTTCAACCGCGGCCTCTCCGTCCTCGACACCGCCATCACCCTCGCCCCGCTCCTCGGCCTCCTCGGCACCGTCACCGGCATGATCCGCACCTTCGGCCTCCTGGGCGGCGCCGAACTCGGCGCTCCCTCCGCCGTCACCGGCGGCATCGCCGAAGCCCTCATCGCCACCGCCTTCGGTCTCGGCATCGCCATCATCGCCCTCCTGCCCTTCAACTACCTCAACAGCCGCCTCGACGAAGCCCGCCACGAAATCGAGGACGCCGCCTCCCACCTCGAACTCCTCCTCGTCGGCCCCACTTCCCTCGCCACCCCCACCGCCCAACGCCCGCCCGCCCCATGAAAATCCCCTCCCCCCGCCCCAACCGACGCGCGCGGATCGAGATCATCCCGCTCATCGACATCATCTTTTTCCTCCTCGCCACCTTCGTCATGGTCTCCCTCTCCATGATCAAAAACCAGGGCATCCAGCTCAACCTCCCCCAGGCCGCCACCGGCGCACCGCAAGAAAAGACCGACCAGGAAATCGTCTCCGTCGATTCCGAGGGCCGCCTCTACCTCAAGAAAGAACCCGTCCAGATCGACGACCTCCGTCGCCGCTTCCTCCAGCTCAAATCCACCGCCCCCGAAACCCGCATCCATTTACAAGGCGACGATAAAGCTTACTTTGGCCGCGTGCTCGCCGTCCTCGACCTCGCCCGCGAAATCGGCCTGACCAAAATCATCATCCAAACCCGCAGCCCCCAGAAATGATCGTTCGCCCCCGCATCCTCTGGTTCGCCGGCCTCGCCGTGGTCACCCACGTCGTCACCCTCTTCGCCCTCGAACACTTCTGGCTCCGCGCCGCCAACGCCCGTCCCAAAGT
>CAZUUP010000307.1:0-7276 GCA_964623105.1 uncultured Akkermansia sp. | reverse complement strand
CCGAATGATGTTTGAGCCGTTCGGTGGTTGGGAAGCGGCCGATGGTTGGCTCTTTTGTTGGTTGATCGATGCGCGGATCGTTCCGGACGTCTGGATTGCTCTTGCGGGAAAAAAAGCTTCGGCTCCGGTCAACGCTGGGGCAACGTGAAAACCGGCACGGGGAAGCAACAGCAAGTCCAAAGGCCGCCTGAAGTTTTTAACCTGGCGGCCGGTGGCCAAGGCGAACTGCCAAAGGCTTTCGGTTTGGAGGCAGGCTTTTCCACGGGACAATTGTTGAATGCCGCCCGGTTGCGCGAGGCGGCGGTCGAGAACGTCGGGCGTGCAGCGTTGTTTGCAATGATCGAGATTATGAAATCAAGCATGCCGGCTTCCCGCCCGGTCTGCAAAAGGGTCGCGGGGGATGTCTCGCGGCAGCTTGTTTTTGCCCTGCTGCTGCTGGCTCCGGCGGTTGGTCTGGCCGCCGCGGACTTTCAAATCGAATGAGTTCGTGGACGGGCTTATCTTTTCCCCCAGCGCCGTTTCCGACCCCTGAATCTGGCAAGACGCCGAACCACTCAACTCATGAAACACACTATCGCCCTCCTCGTTGGCTGCCTCACGGTGGCATTGCCGAATGCAAACCGGGCAGCCGATTCTGCCCGGCTGGTGCTGGATGCCGACACCGGAATCATGATTCGCGAGGGCTTCGACGCGGAGTTGCTTTACGAAGTGCCCAAGTCGCAAGGCTCCTGGGTCGCGATGGCCTTTGACCCGAAGGGCCGGCTCATCGTTTCCGACCAGGATGACAAAGGCGTGTTTCGTGTGACGCTGCCAAGCGGTGGCGCGGGCATCAAAGTCGAGAGTCTGCCGGGATTTCCTTATGAGCCGGTGGATTGGGGGAAACGCAAAGTCGGCGGCGCGTATGGCTTTCTCTACGCGTTCGACAGCCTCTACATGGCGAACATGCGCGGCTTCTATCGCGTTCGCGACACGGATGGCGACGACCAGTTTGATGAGTTCACGCTGCTCAAGAAACTCGACATGGGCTACGAGCACTCGGCGCACTCGATCATCCCGACCGCCGACGGCAAGGGGCTGTATCTGGTGAGCGGCAACTTCACCCGTGTGCCGAAGGGGACCGTCTCCTTGCAGCCGCCGGTGTGGCAGGAGGACACGCTTCATCCGGTCATTCCCGACCCGTCGGGCCACGCGGTGGGGCTGAAGCCGCCGGGCGGTTGGATTTGCCGGATTTCGCCGGACGGCCAGGACTGGAAGATGATTGCATCCGGCTTCCGCAACTCCGTGGACATCGCGCTGAATCGCGAGGGCGAACTGTTCACCTACGATTCCGACATGGAGTTCGACATCGGCGTCCCGTGGTATCGGCCCACGCGCATCAATCACGTCACGAGCGGCGCGGAGTTCGGTTGGCGCGCGAACTCGGGCGTGTGGCTCGATTATTTCGCCGACAGTCTCGGCTCGGTGCTCGACATCGGCCCCGGCTCGCCGACGGCCATCAGCTTCGGGCATCACTCGAAGTTCCCGGCGGAGTTTCAGGACAAGCTCTTCATCTGCGACTGGACGTTCGGGACGATTTTCACCGTGGAGATGCAGGAGAGCGGCTCCAGCTACACCGGCACGAAGTCGGAATTCCTGCACGGCAGCCCGCTGAACATCGCCGCGATGCGCTTCGGTCCGGACGGCGCGATGTATTTCGTGATCGGCGGACGCACGACGGCATCGCGGCTTTATCGAGTGCGCTACACCGGCGCGCCCACGACGGGGACCGCGCGGACCCTGATGGCCAACGGGGAACTGCGCGCGTTGCGCCACTCGCTGGAGAAATTTCACGTTCCCGGCGAAAGCGCGGAAGCCGTGGCGCAGGCCTGGCCGCACCTCGCGCACACCGACCGCCACATCCGCTACGCCGCGCGCCTCGCCGTCGAGAATCAGGACGTGGCGCTATGGCGGGAGAAAGTCTTCGTGGAGAAGAATTCACGCGCTAAGATTTACGCCGCCATCGCGCTCGCTCGCCACGGCGACAAGGCGTTGTCTAGTCGGCTGCTTGACAAGCTCGACGAGGTTCCTTTTGGCTCGCTGGAGAAGGACGACCAACTCGCATTGCTCCGCGCCTACGCGCTTTGCTTCATGCGATTGGGCCAGCCCACCAAGGAGAAGGCGGCGGCCATCAGTGCGAAGCTGGACGCCCATTATCCATCCAAAGACGACACGGTGAATGCCGAGTTGTGCCGCGTGCTGTCCGCGCTCGACGCCCCCACGGTCGCGCGCAAAACCATCGAACTCATGAAGGCCACGCGCGCGGAGACCGTGGCCTATGACAAGGCCATGCTCGGACGGCACGAGTATGGCGGGGCCATCCTGAAGATGATGGCGAACACGCCCAACACCCGGAACATCCACTACGCATATTTCCTCCGGCGCGTGCGGAGCGGATGGACGCTCGATGACCGCAGATACTTCTTCGGTTGGCTGAACGAAGCGCTCGCGAAGGACGGCGGCCGGAGCTTCGCCGGATACATCCGCGCCATCCGCAAGGACGCCATCGCGCAACTGGAGACGAAGGATGTTGAGTTGCTGACTGGATTGCTGCCGGACTTCCCCGCGTTCGACCTTTCCAAGCTGCCGAAGCCCAAAGGCCCGCCGACCGCGTGGACAATCGAGAGCGCGATGAAGCTCTTTGAGCGGGAGTTGCGCGGTCGGGATTTCGAGAACGGCAAGAAGATGTTCTCCGCCGGATACTGCATCGCCTGCCATCGCTTCGCCGGCGAGGGCGGCCACTCTGGTCCCGACCTCGGCTCCGTGGGCAGCCGCTATACCATCCGCGACATTCTGGTCGCCATCATCGAGCCGAGCGCCTCGATTTCCGACCAATACGTGGCCAGCGTGGTGAAGCTCAAAGACGGCGACACGCTCAACGGCCGCCTCGTTTTCCGCAACGAC
This sequence comes from uncultured Akkermansia sp., assembly GCA_964623105.1. Taxonomy (GTDB): domain Bacteria; phylum Verrucomicrobiota; class Verrucomicrobiia; order Limisphaerales; family BJHT01; genus BJHT01. The sequence goes on along the minus strand of CAZUUP010000307.1, from coordinate 4,336 downwards.
AAGGAAATCGGCGTCGCCACAAATCCCTTTGATATGAACCAAGTCACGAAAGCCCCGGCGGACCAGGTGGAGGCCATCAAGCACTCGCAGGTGTCCCTCATGCCCGCGGAGCTGCTCGCGGGCATGAACCGCGACGAGTTGATGGATCTCATGGCGTTTTTGCTTTCGGGTGGGAACTCGCAGCACAAGGCGTTTGAGAAATGATGAACCGATACACGGAAATCTTCGACGCAACGCCGTTGGTGCCGGAGAAATACTCTGCCGTTACGTTCGCCTGCACGCCCAATTCAGCCGAACAATCGCTTCGCAAATCCAACTTCCGATTCATAGAATCCCGCCATGAACAGAGCCGCCCACTTCCGCGTGGACCCGAAGCTGACGCAAGTTCTCGGCGAGAACTACACGTCGAGTGAGAAGGCGCGTTGAAGGAACTCAACTGCGAGGTGGCAAACACTGGGCCGCAGAAATTAACTCCACACCGAACTCATGGACCTGAATTCCTACCAGCGCATCGTCTTTGGCTACCACGGCTGCGACAGCGGCGTTGCCGATGCTGTGCTCAATGGGAAGAGCCGCCTCATCGCCAGTGAGAATGCCTACGACTGGCTCGGCAGCGGCATCTACTTTTGGGAACACGGCCCCGCGCGAGCGATGGAATGGGCGGTGCAGCAGGCCGGACGGAAGCGCAGCAAAATCAGGAAACCGGCGGTCATCGGAGCCATCATCCAACTCGGAGCTTGCTTCGACCTGCTCGACATCCGCTTCACCCGCGAACTTCACATCGTCGCCAACGACCTCGAACGCCGCCTCGCCGTGCAAGGCATCGCGCTCCCCGACAACAAGGCCGCCGAAGGTGGAGACTACGACTGGCTCCGGCGTCACCGCGACTGCTTCGTACTCAACTCGACGCTGCCCCTGCTGGGCCGCAGGCTGGGCCGCCTGTTCCAGACGGTTCGCGGAGTTTTTCAGGAAGGCGAACCCGCCTTCAAAGGCGCGGGCATAAAAATGAAATCCCACATCCAAATCGCCGTGCGTGACCCGCGCGCCATCATCGGCTACTTTCGTCCTGAAACCGACTGACCTATGCCAAAGACCGCCAAAGCCAACGCCGCCGCCGCCCCCATCGCCTACGAATACCTGAGCGACGCGCAATTCCGCGAAGTCGCCCAGAGCGCCTACGACGACTTCGACCGGTTGCCAAAAGCCAAGCAGCGCGCCCTGCTCATCGAATGGGACATCCTCAACCCCGACGGCACGCTGCGCCGTTACCCGATGAACCATGTGCCGCTCGGGCCGAGGGGGTGAATTCGTGGAAGGCAGGAAGACTCTGCGACGGCGGGGTCTGGCCGCAGAAATGTCCCTTCGCTCACCGATTGCAATTTGGGCGATTGTCCCGGGACCCAATTTGCGCCGCTGCCTCTGAGCGTCGGTATTTCGTCTGGAGAGGAGTGCCGTTCGCTGATGGCGGAGAGATTCCAACACTTGTTCAAACCGCCGCCGCGCTCGTCAAGAGCCCGTTCTTCACCGTGGATGTCGCGCTGCGTGACGACGGAGAACTTCGCCTCGTCGAACTCGGCGACGGACAGGTTTCAGACCGCAAGCACTGGAGCGCTGAGAGTTTCATTCAAGTTCTTTCATGACCATCCCGCAGCCTTCCAATACCAAGGCAGCAAGCGACCGCCGGCTCCGCTGATTCTGCCGTATCTGCCGGTGAAGTTCCGGCAGTTGGTGGATCGGTTTGCGGGGTCGGCGGCGATGTCGCTCGGTTGTGGGGCGCGAGGGCGGGCGGATCAGCCGAGTTTTTTGACGATGGCGTCGAATTCGGTGTCGATGAAGGCTTGGAGGGTCTCGGTGCGGACGTTGCCGAGGAGGGTGAGTTCGCTGAGGAGATGGAGGATTTTGTGTTCGCTGTCGGCCTGGAGGATGAGGACGCCGTCGTAGGGTCCAATGGTCCAGTACTGGCCTTCGACTTTGACGCCGGTTTTCTCGGCGAGTTTGTCGAAGTTGTGGGCGCGACGGGTGGATTGCTTCAGGTTTTTGGCACCTTGGGCGGTGTATTTGAGGAGGGCGATGTAGCGGGCCATAGATGTGAGGGGGTTGAGGGTTATTTTTTCTTGGGTTTGTGCTTTTCGTGACAGGCTTTGCAGGACTGCATGACGGTGGCAAAGGCGGCTTTGGTGGCGTCGTAGTTTTTGGCTTCGATGGCTTTGAGGGCGTCGGCGCTGCCCTGGCGGAGTTGTTTGGTGGTGGCGTCAGCCCAGACGGCGTCGGGGCAGCGACCATCGTCCATGAGGGTGTAACTGGATTCGTTGAGAAGGGCGAGGCGGAGGGAGAGTTCTTCCCAGGCTTCGTCGGAGGCGGGGGCGGTTTCGAGGGATTTTTTGAGGGCTTCGCAATGGGGTTTGACGATGCCTTTCATGAGCTGGCCGGTGGTGAGGGGCCGGGTCTTGCCTTTCTTGACCTGGGCGGTGGCGGCGGAGATGGCACCGGCGGCAAGGGTGAAGACGAGGGCAAGGGTGACGAGGGGGGAGAGGGATTTGAGGTGGCTCATGGTAAGAATTGAATGAGACGAACTGGGTTCGAGAGATTTGTAGTTCGGGGCGGAGTTGTTGGCCAGAGTTTTTTCGGCGGCTCCGGATTTGCGGGCGGGCCGCCGCTGGCGCGAGCGGTGAAGCGGCCTTTCCGAGCGGCGGTCTGCGGGTGTTCGACGGCGACAAGTCGCCTTGAGAGAGCGGTGACGAGTCACCGCACTTCACAATGGCGCCGTGACAATTTATTGGTGGCGGCGATCCGTTTTAAGAGCAGGGGAAAGGGGGGATGCGTTGGCGAAGTCGCCGGGATGCTGGGGAGGCGCCGTTTTTATTTGGTGTGGGCTTGAGGGGTGGGGGGGGGGCGTTGCAGAGTGCGGGGGGCGAGCGGGATGGCAGGGAATACGAGATGAAGCCGGGTGCTGACGGGGGGCGGGAAACGGTGCTGGTGACGGGCGCGAGCACGGGGTTGGGCCTGGTGCTGGCGCGGAGGCTGTTGCGTGAGCGGTATCGGTTGGTGTTGACGGCGCGGGAGAGTTCGATGGGGCGGTTTGCGGCGGAGGGAATTGTGGAGGGGGAGAATGTGATGTTGCGCCGGCTGGATGTGACGGTGGCGGCGGAGCGGGAGGCGGTGGTGGCCGAGGTGCGGGAACGGTGGGGCGGGGTGGATGTGTTGGTGAACAATGCGGGGCTGGCGTATCGGGCGGTGGTGGAGCATTTCCGGGAGGCAGAAGCGCGGGCGCAGATGGAGATTAATTTTCACGGGCCGATGGAGTTGATCCGGCTGGTGTTGCCGGGGATGCGGGAGCGGCGGCGGGGGCGGATCATCAATGTGTCGTCGGTGGGGGGGATGATGGCGATGCCGACGATGGGTTTGTATAGCGCGTCGAAGTTCGCTTTGGAGGGGGCGACGGAGTCGTTGTGGTATGAGGTGCGGCCGTGGAACATCCGGGTGAGTCTGGTACAGCCGGGGTTCATTCATTCGGCTTCATTTTTGAACACGCGGTTCACGGAGATGAGCCGGCGGGCGGCGGATGACGGGGGGGCGCCGTATCACGCCGAGTATGTGGAGATGGAACGGTTGATCGGGCGGCTGATGATGCGGACGGGGGCGCGGCCGGAGCGGGTGGCGGAGGCGATTGTGCGGACGATGAAGGAGGGGCGGCCGCCGCTACGTGTGCCGGGGACGTGGGACGCGCATCTGTTTGCGTGGCTGCGGCGATTGTTGCCGCGACAGCTTTATCACTGGGTGTTGTATCGTTCGTTGCCGCACGTGCGGACGTGGGGTGAGGGTGGAGAGGGGTGAGGAATTTTTGACGGGGGCAATCCCGGAAATGGTCCAGTTGGCCACAAAACGGTTGCGAGGCGGGGATGGGGAGACGGAGGGACGGAGAGACGGAGAGACGGAGGGATGGGGAGATGGAGGGATGGGGTGATGGGGTAGCGGTGGTGGTGTCAGCCTTGTTTGCCCCGCCCTCCTTGGCGTCCTGCGCACGTTTGCGACGTGGAGGTTATCGGTGTTTGGTGTGGGGAGTTCAGGGTTTTTTTGGAGAATGTGGCGAGGTGGTTTTTTGGGGGGGAAGGTGCGGTTTTTTGGGGGCGGAAATCTGTCGTTGGCGGGGAGAATCTTTGGGCCGGGGAATCGGGGAGCGGATGTTTGGCAAGTCGGTGGTGGGGTTTTGCGGTGGGAGTGGGACTGTGGGTGGGGGCGATTCGATGGGAGATTGCGGGTGCGGTGGGGTCATGGCGGCCTGCCGGGGGGTGAGGGAATTTTTGCGGGCGGGAGTTTTGGGGGATGGAAGTGTCTT
>CAZUUP010000306.1:0-7292 GCA_964623105.1 uncultured Akkermansia sp. | reverse complement strand
CACTCTGCTCCCCCCGGCTTTGGAATCAAGGCAAAGCCCGCGTATGGCGGATGGGAAGGAGTGCTTGACTCTGCTCCCCCCGGCTTTGGAATCAAGGCAAAGCGTGCGCCGGTTGCCGTCGGGGTCCGTCACTACTCTGCTCCCCCCGGCTTTGGAATCAAGGCAAAGCAGTCCAACGCACCTTCCGACGGCCCAAGATACTCTGCTCCCCCCGGCTTTGGAATCAAGGCAAAGCAAGGATTACCGGCTTGACCCCACTACCAAAACTCTGCTCCCCCCGGCTTTGGAATCAAGGCAAAGCCCGCAGAAAACACAACAGTCAAGACAGGCACTCTGCTCCCCCCGGCTTTGGAATCAAGGCAAAGCTCATAGCAGTTGAACTTGATTTGAAGTGAACTCTGCTCCCCCCGGCTTTGGAATCAAGGCAAAGCCGCAGCGCCGCTGCGGAACTGCTGCAAGCCACTCTGCTCCCCCCGGCTTTGGAATCAAGGCAAAGCCGTCCCGCAGGTCATGGTGATGCTGCCGGCACTCTGCTCCCCCCGGCTTTGGAATCAAGGCAAAGCACCTTCACGCTCTACGGCATGGGCGCGAAAACTCTGCTCCCCCCGGCTTTGGAATCAAGGCAAAGCAGAACTCGACGCGGCAGGTGTTGTTGCTGTACTCTGCTCCCCCCGGCTTTGGAATCAAGGCAAAGCGCGTCCAGAAGAATGCCCGTCATGGGTACGCCCGCGGTGGCGGCATTGAGAACCAAGGCTTGGCCACCTTGCTTCCCAATGCCGCCACCGAGTTTTCCGCCAGCCTCCGGCAGCCGCTCCCGACTGCGGCTCATTCCGGCCCACCCTCCCCGCCCCTACCGGTCCCGCTCCAACAAATAATGCGCCAGCGCCTCCAGCGCCGCCGCCCGCCCCTTGAACGGCTTCAACGCCGCAAACGCCTTCCCCGTCAGATCCCGAGCAATCTTCCGCGATTTCTCCAGTCCCACGATCCGCGGATACGTCGCCTTTTGCGCCGTCACGTCCTTGCCCGCCGTCTTGCCCAGCTTCTCGCTCGTCTGGGTAACGTCCAGAATGTCGTCGATCACCTGGAACGCCAGGCCAACGTGATAACCAAAGTCGGTCAGCGCCTGCAGTTGCGCGGCCGTGCAATTCGCGCTCATCCCTCCCAACCGCGCCGAGCAGCACAGCAAGGCGCTCGTCTTCCGCTCGTGAATGTACTTCAACTGCGCCGCCGAAGTCTTCTTACCCTCGCCCTCCAGGTCCGCCACCTGCCCCGCGATCAGTTGCAGCGAGCCCGCCGCCCGCGCCAGCTCCAGCACCAGGTCCCGGTGCGAATATCGCGGCCACCCCTTCGCCAGGGCCGCAATTTCAAAGGCCTGCGTCAACAACGCATCCCCGGCCAGAATCGCGATTCCTTCGCCAAACACCTTGTGATTCGTCAGTTTTCCCCGCCGGTAATCGTCATCATCCATCGCCGGCAGATCATCATGGATGAGTGAATACGTATGGATGCACTCCACCGCGCACGCCAGCGGCAGTGCCTCCTCGCCCCCGCCCCCGCACGCCTCCGCCGCCGCCAGCAGCAGCGCCGGACGCATCCGCTTGCCCCCCGCGAAGATCGAGTACCGCATCGCCCGATGGATCGTCGCCGGCTTCGTCCCCGCCTTCGGCAGTAACCGGTCCAGCGCCCGGTTCACCGCCTCCGTACGCGCGGTCAGGAATTGCGACAAATCAAAGGCCGTCCCCCCGACGGCGGGTTGGCGGTTGGCGGTGGCAGACATGCCCGTTTTGTAAGGATTGCCCCCCGCCACTGGCAAGACCGGACTGTTTTTTCCTTTGCTTCACCCCCCAAAACACCTACGTTCCCCAACTCGATTCTGAATTCATGAACTCTGAACTGTCCAAACTCGCCCTCGGGAAAGTCCTCAACCCGAACATTCTCATCAACCTCGTCTCCCGCCGCGTGCGCCAGCTCAACACCGGCGGCGGCGAAAACAGCCGCCCCCTCATCTCCGAAACCGCCACCATGGGCGCTGCCGACATCGCCCTCCGCGAAATCGTCGAGGACAAGATGACCTTCGAAATGAACGAACCCGAGGTTCTCGCCGCCGCCAAGCCCAAGCGCCGTCGCGCCAAACGCTAGGCGTCGCCTCCCCCCGACTTGCGCCAGCCAGGAGGCCCGCCTTCTGGCTGGTTTTCTTTTATGGGCGACATCCTCAACAACCCCAAGGCCCGCCGCGACTACCACATCCTCGCCACCTACGAGGCCGGCATCGTCCTCCACGGCACCGAGGTCAAGTCCCTCCGCGCCGGCCGCGGTCAGATCAGCGACGCCTTTGCCCGCGTGGACAAGGGCGAGGTCTTCCTCCACAACGCCCACATTGACGAGTACTCCTTCGGCAACCGCCAGAACCACCAGCCCAAATCCGTCCGCAAACTCCTCCTCCACAAGTCCGAGATTCGCAAACTCGCCGAATACGCCTCCGCCAAAGCCCACGCCATCATCCCCCTCTCCTTCTACTGGAAGGACGGCCGCGTAAAGGTCCTCCTCGCTGTCGGCAAAGGCAAAGCCGAGTTCGACAAACGCGACGACATCAAAAAACGCGAAGCCGACCGCGAACTCCGCCGCGCCACCATGAAAGACGCCCGCGGACGCTAACCCCCCGCAATAATCCCCCATCGGTCTCTCCCTCCCTCCGTCCCGCCTTCTCCCCGCCCCTTTCCCCTCCCTCCGTCCCGCCCAGCCTCCCGCTCAATAGAGCACCGTAAAACCGCCGCCCCAAGCGAACGCCGCGGCGAAACTCCACACCGGCACCCCCGGCACCGTCCCCTTCTCCGCCGTCGGCCGGCCCGACTTGTCGAATATCTGCCAGGCCAGCGATCCCCCGCGTTGCCAACCGGTTCCCTGCGTCCACACCCCGAGCAATTCCCCGGACGCCGCCGGCACCAACGCCGGATGCTTGGCCCCACGCAACTCGCTCAACGGCGTCCGCCCGTTCACTTCCGTTCCCTTCCCAGCCAACCCGAACATCACCTGCCCGCCCGTCTCCCAACCCACCAACACGCCACCTGCCCCCGGCGCCAACGCCGCCGAACTCATCGGGCACATCTTCACCAACCATGGATCGACCAAGCCCACCGCGAAACTGCGCCCCTGATCCTGTGACGTGATCAATTGCATGTCGCGATTCCCCTCCGCATTCGCCGACCGATACACCGCGTACAGAATCCCCGCCCCATCCACCGTCGCCTTCATCCCGCAACAACCGCACGCCCCCGTCGGCTGCGTGTGCGCCCGCCACTCCGCCGCAAACGTCCGTCCGTCGTCTCGCGACACCGCCACAAACACCGCCCGTTGCGCCTCCCCCTTGGATTCCGGCGTCCCCGGCGCGTGCCACAAAACATAAACGTTCCCCGCGGCATCCGCCGCCACCGTGCCACCACCGTCCAAACCCGCCGCCGCTGCGATCAGATTGCGCTGCGCCTCAAACGCCGTTCCTGCATCGTTCAGCCGTGCATACAGCATCGGCGTGCCACGCGCCGGCTTTGGCGTCGCCGAGTTCGATCCATTCCACGCCACGTGCGCCCGCCCACCCCGGCCCACGGCCAGTTGCGCCCCCCGAATCGTCCCCACCGCAATCGCGCTGCCGCTTTCGCTGTTCACCCGCAACGGTGCCGAAAACTCCGCCGCTCCCGCCTCCATCCGACAGTAGAAAACGTCCGCCGCCGCCGGATCACCTTTCAAGTAGATCAGATGCACCACCCCGCTCGCATCCGTCACCACCTGCGGCTGCAAGCCCCCGTTTGGCACCCGCATCAACCGCACCTTTCCCGCCGCCCGCGCATCTGCGACCCAACCCACGCCGCCCAACAGCGCGCACAGCAATGCCAGTCCCGCCTTCGCCCAAAATCGCCGCCCGCTAAGTTTCGTGTTCATATCCGCTACCAGCTCGTTCCTTACTGCACTGTCGTGCCGCCCGCCTGTGACGCCACGGGCAGCTCAATCTTCATTTGCTCGGTCAGGAATGTCCGTATCACCTTGACGAGCGCCTTCGCAAACTTCGCCCGGCTCGCCTCATTATCCCGCACCCCCTTCCAATTGCTCTCAATCTGCAATCCCGCAAACTTTCCCCCGTCCGCAACATGCCGCTCCACCGAATAACCACCCCGGAAAAACGGTGCCGCCGGACTCGGCTGGGTAACACTCGGCGCCGCCGGATACCCCTCCCGCTCCAGCAACGCGCCGATACTCCTGTCGCCCCGCACCAATTTGGCGAACCCCTCCGGTCGATCCCCCACCAGCAACCGCAAACTGCTCCGCGCCGCCAATCCCGACGCGTTCAACTTCTCGTCCGAGAGGCCCAGTTGCGGTGCATCCAGCAAATACCCCAACTCCAGCCGCTGCTCCTTGTGCGCATGCCCGTGCAAATCCACGTAAAACCCGCGCCCGCCACCGACCGACACCGCCGCCCGCGCCGCCTCGATGAATCCATGGTATTCCCGCCACGCCCGCTCTGCGCTCGCATTGCCCCCTGCGGCCTCCTTGATCTCCCGATTGCAATCCAGCTTCCGCCGGTGCAACCGGCAAATCACCAGATGCGGACGCTTCCCCGTCTGTGCCCCAAACTCCGCCGCCACCGCCCGCGCCAACTCCTGCGTCCCCGTATCCATCACCACCACCCCCCGTTCCCGATCCGGCAAATCTCCCGGCAACTCGCGTCCCCCGTGCGGAGCCGAGATGACCACCGGCAACTCCCCGGGCTGATACTCCACGAACGACCGTTCCCCAAAACGCACCCCGGTCCCCACCGTTTCCGCGCCCCCCGCCAGCCCGCCCGTCAGATCGCCGGCGACGGACAAAAGCACCAGCCACCACCCAGACCATGCGCACACCCGGGATTTCACCCCGCCATCATACGAGCCGAACCGCCCCCCGCAAGCGTCGTTCCGGGCACCTCCGCTCACCGCTACCCTTACGTCTCCCCCTTTCGCCTCCAATTCCCGCCCAAACAGCCGATGTCATGGTAACCGCCCGATTCCAAACCAATGCTCGCAAATCGCCCGCTTCCGGTGCATTGTACCGCAATAATCCGGTCGCCCCACCGCCTATTCATGCGCCCGACATCACAACTACCCCGTCCCCGCGAAACCTTTTTCTCCCCCACCGCGTCCCATCATACAACGCCACGCCATGTATAACGCCGAATCCTTCCTCCGCGACCACTCCCCCCGGCCCGAAGACCGCTTCCTCACCCGCCGCCAATGGCTCAACCGCTTCGGCATGGGTTTCGGCGCCCTCGGCCTGTCCACACTCCTGTCTGATCAACTCTCTGCGGCCCCCGCCGCCGGCAAATCCCTCAATCCCCTTGCCCCCCGCGCCCCCCACTTCACCGCCAAGGCCAAACACGTCATCCACATCTTCGCCCAAGGCGCACCCTCGCACGTGGACACCTGGGATCCCAAACCCGCCCTCACCCAATACCACGGCAAGGCCATGCCCGGGTCCAACGGCGTCGCCCTCGGTTCCCCCTTCCAATTCTCGCCCCAAGGAAAATCCGGCATCGAAGTCAGCTCCGTCTTCCCTCAACTCGGCGGACGCGTGGATGACCTTGCCGTCATTCGCTCCCTCCACACCGACATCCCCGCCCACGAAGTCGCCACCGTTTTCCTCAACACCGGCTCCCTCCGCATCGCCAAGCCCAGCCTCGGCGCCTGGGCGCTCTACGGCCTCGGCACCGTCAACCAAAACATGCCCGGCTTCATCGCCCTCCGCCCCGGCAACAACCCGCCCGGCGGCACCCAAAACTGGCAGTCCGCCTTCCTCCCCGGCATCTTCCAGGGCACCAGCATCAACACCAAAAACCCCAATGTGGACGAGATGATCGAAAACATCCGCAACCGCTACTTCGATCAAAAGGAACAACGCCGCCAGCTCGACCTCGTCCACCAGCTCAACGCCCTCCACTCCCAGAACCTCCAGAAGGACGCCCAGCTCGAAGCCCGCATCGAAGCCTTCGAAATGGCCTACAAAATGCAAATCGCCGCCACCGACGCCTTCGATGTCTCCAAGGAACCCGAGACCATGCGCCAGCGCTACGGCAACACCCCCCAGGGCAACCAGCTCCTCATCGCCCGCCGCCTCGTTGAACGCGGCGTCCGCTTCGTCCAGGCCTGGGCCGGCGGCTGGGACCACCACCAAAACCTCGAGACCCGCCTCTCCGCCACCGCCCGCGACATCGACCAACCCGCCGCCGCCCTCCTCGCCGACCTCCGCGAACGCGGCCTGCTCGACCAGACCCTCGTGATCTGGGGCGGTGAATTCGGCCGCAAACCCAGCCGCGACCGTAACGGCAACGACAACCCCGGCCGCGACCACAACAACCGCGCCTTCTGCGCGTGGATGGCCGGCGGCGGCATCAAAGGCGGCACCGTCTATGGCGCCACCGACGAATTCGGCGCCGCCGCCATGCAGGACAAAATGCACATCCACGACCTCCACGCCACCATCCTCCACCTCCTCGGTTTCAATCACGAAAAACTCACCTTCCGCTACAACGGCCGCGACTTCCGCCTCACCGACAACTTCGGCAAAGTCGCCCACAAGATCATCGCCTAAGCTGCCCGGCCACCCACACCCGCTCCCCCTCGCCACCATGCGCCTCCCAATTCCAATCCTCGCCCTCAGCCTGCTCCTCGTCCTCACCCTTCCCGCCGCCCCGCCGCCCGCCACCACCCCCGCACCCACCAAAGCCCAGCTCGAATTCTTCGAAAACCGCGTCCGCCCCGTCCTCGTCTCCGCCTGTTACAAGTGCCATAGTGCCGCCGACGGAAAAACCAAGGGCGGCCTCGCCCTCGACACCCGCGAAGGTCTCCTCAAAGGCGGCGACACCGGCCCCGCCGTCGTCCCCGGCAACCCGGACAAGAGCCTCCTCATCAAAGCCATCCGCTACCTCGATCCCAACCTCCAGATGCCCCCCAAAGGCGAGCGCCTCACCGACATCCAGATCGCCGACCTCTACACCTGGGTTCGCATGGGCGCCCCCGACCCCCGCACCGGCAAAGCCACCTACGCCTCCGCCTCCGCCAAGGCGGCCCACTGGGCCTTCCTCGCCGTTCGCAAACAAAACCCGCCCGCCGTCCAAAACACCGACTGGGTGGTCAATCCTATCGACGCCTTCGTCCTTTCCAAACTCGAGGCCAAAAACCTCGCCCCCAATCCCCCTGCCGACAAACGCACCCTCATCCGCCGCGTCACCTTCGACCTCACCGGCCTCCCACCCACGCCCGCCGAGATCG
>CAZUUP010000305.1:0-7293 GCA_964623105.1 uncultured Akkermansia sp. | reverse complement strand
CCTGGGTTTTCAGGTGAGCGGTTCGGATCTTTGCGCGAACGAGGAGGTCGAAGGCCTGCGCCGGCGGGGGGCGCGAATTGCGACGGGGCACGCGGCGGCGAATCTGCCGTCGCCGCCACCGTTTCTGGTGGTTTACTCGTCGGCGATCCGGTTGGAGAATCCGGAGATCCTGGCGGCGCAGCAACTGCGCGTTCCGCTGGCGCGCCGGGCCAGTCTGCTGGCGGCGCTGGTGCGGCGGCAGCGGGGGATTTGCGTGGCGGGGATGCATGGGAAGACGACGACGACGGCGCTGCTGACGTTTGCCCTGGAGAAGCTGGAGACCGCGCCCAGTTATGCGATCGGAGCGTCGGTGCCGCAACTGGCGTGTCATGCGCGCTTCAGCCGGGGAGCCGCCGAGGTGATGCCGGCCGTCGGTGCTGGTGGCGCGTCGGCCAACGGCTTTGCGACGGCGAGCGCGGAGCGGTGGTTTGTGGCGGAGGCGGATGAGAGCGATGGCACGTTGCGGGAGTTTCAGCCGGAGCATGCGATCGTGCTCAATGTGGACGAGGAGCATCTCGATTATTACGAGAATTTCGAGGCGATCTGCGAGGAGTTTCAGCGGTTCGCCGGGCATACCCACGGGCGGTTGGTGTACTGCGCGGATGATCCGACGCTGGTGGCCTTGTTTGCGGCGCGGCCCGGGGTGGTGTCTTACGGTTTCAGCCCGGCGGCGCAGTATCGGATCGAGTCCGTGGCAGCGCGGCCCGCGGAGGGGCGGCGGGGGCCGGAAACGCTGTTCGAAGTGTTCCGGGGAACGTCGCGCCTGGGCGGTTTTGCAATTGGTTTGGTGGGCGAGAAGAACGTTTCGAATGCGACGGCGGTGGTGGCTTTGCTCACGGAACTGGGGCATGGGGCGGCGGACATTGCGCGGGCCCTGCGGGGTTTTGCGGGTGCGGCGCGGCGGCAGCAATTGCTGTTCAGCGGGTCCGACTGCCGGATTTTTGACGATTACGGGCATCATCCGCGCGAGGTCGCGGCCACGTTGCGGGCCTTGAAACAAACGGGCTGCGGTCGGCTGCTGGTGGCCTTCCAGCCGCACCGGTTCACGCGGACGCGCAGCCTTTTGCGGGAGTTTGCGGGCTGTTTTGGGGATGCAGATGTGCTGTGGCTGACGGAGGTTTACGCGGCCAGCGAGCCAGAAATCCCCGGGGTCAACGGCGGTGCGCTGGCGGAGGCGGTGCGGGCGGGCGGACAGGCGGCGCGATTTGTGGCCGGGTTGGACGAACTGGTGGCGGCGGTGCGGGGGGAAATCCGGCCGGGCGACCTGGTTTTGTTTCTGGGGGCGGGTGACATCACGAGGGCGGCGCATCAACTGGCGGAACAAATGAAACGGGAACGGGGCGTGGGACGGACGGAATGGTTCGTCGAGATTGGTGCGCTGGTGTCGGCGGACACGGTGTTGCGACGGGATGAACCGCTGGCGCGGCGCACGACGATGCGAGTGGGCGGGCCGGCGGACGTGTATGTGGAACCGGCGGGCGAGGAGGAACTGGCGCGGGTGGTGCGGTATTGCGCGGAGCATGCGGTGCCGTGCTTCGTGCTGGGGCGTGGATCAAATCTGCTGGTGCGTGACGGGGGGATTCGTGGCGTGGTGGTGTCGCTGGCGCATGCGGCGTTCTCACAGGTCGTGATTCGCGGGGAGCAGTTGCATTGTGGCGCGGGGGCGAAGCTCAAGACCGTGGCGGTGGAGGCCAAGCGGCATGGGCTGGCGGGGTTGGAATTCTTGGAGGGCATTCCCGGGAGTGTGGGCGGGGCGTTGCGGATGAACGCGGGTGCGATGGGTTCCTGGACCTTTGCCGCGGTGGAATCGTTGCGTTTCATGGACCGCACGGGAAGGGTTTTTGAACGGTCGGCGGCGGAGGTGGAGGTGACTTACCGGAGTTGCCCGTTGCTCCGGACGCACATTGCGCTGGGCGCGGTGTTCCGCGGGCGGCCGGCCCCGAAGGAAGAGATCGAATTGACGATGCGCGCGGGGAGCGAGAAGCGCTGGAGCACCCAGCCGGCGGCGCCAAGTGCGGGCTGCATCTTCAAAAATCCCGGGCCGTGTCCGGCCGGCAAGGTGATTGACGAACTGGGGTTGAAGGGGCTGCGGGTGGGGGATGCCGTCGTCTCGGACATGCATGGCAACTTCATTGTAAACGCCGGTCATGCGACGGCGCGTGATGTGCTGGAGTTGATTGAGCAGGTGCGGCGGCGGGTGCGCGAACTGCGCGGGCTGGAACTGGAAACCGAGGTCGAAATCATCGGGGAATCATGACGCAGGCGAGGCACATCACGGTGATGCTGGGCGGGCCGTCCGCGGAGCGCGAGGTGTCGTTGCGCTCGGGCGCGGCGGTGGCGGCGGCGCTGCGTTCCTGCGGTCATGAGGTGGCGGAGTTGGATCCGCGGGGCGGGGAGTGGGATTTGCCGGCGGGGACCGAGGTGGTTTTTCTGGCGTTGCACGGAACTTATGGCGAGGACGGCACGGTGCAGGCGCGGCTTGAGGCGCTGGGTGTGCCGTACACCGGGTGTGGTCCGGATGCCAGCCGGGTGGCTTTCGACAAGGTGCTGACCAAGCGGCGTTGCCTGGCTGCGGGGGTGCCGACGGCGCGATTCGAGGTCTTCGCGAGCGCGGATGCGCCGTGGCCGGCGGGTTGGGCGCCGCCGGTGGTGTTGAAGCCGGTGCGACAGGGGTCGAGCGTGGGCTTGCAGTTTGTGGATCGCGTCGAGCAGTGGCCGGCGGCATTGCGGGAGGCGCTGCGGTACGACACGGAAGTCCTCCTCGAGGAGCGGATCATGGGGCGGGAGACGACGGTGGCGATTTTGGACGGGGTGGCGTTGCCGGTGGTGGAAGTGCGACCGCAGACCGGGGTATATGATTACCAGAGCAAATACACCCGGGGCGCGACGCAGTATTTCTGTCCGGCGGAGCTGCCGGTGGAGGTGACGGCGGCGGTGCAGCGGGCGGCGAGGGGTGCGTTGGATGCGGTGGGTGGCGGCGATTATGCGCGGGTGGACGTGATGGTTCGGCCGGATGGAGGACCGGTGGTTTTGGAGGTGAACACTTTGCCGGGCATGACGGAGACGAGCTTGTTTCCGAAGGCGGCGGCGGCGGCGGGGATGAGCTACCCGGCGTTGTGTCAGAGAATGGTGGACCTGGCGTTGCGCCGGGCGGGACGGCTGGTGACAGCCGGATAAGGAATTATGGGATTGCTGGGAAAACGACGGAATCGACGACGGGACAAGGTACGGCGGCTGGATGTCAGCCTCCGCAACGAGCGGGTGCGAGAACAGCGCGTGCGGGTGCTGGGCGTTGGCTTCGGCCTGCTGTTTGGCGTGATCGTGGTGGGTTTTGGCGTGTGGCGCGGCGGGGAGTGGTTGCTGGACCGGTTTGTGTTTGCGAGCGATCAATTTGCGATCCAGACCATTGAGACCAGCACGGACGGGGTGATTGCGCCGCAACACATCGAGCGGTGGGCGGATGTGCGCAACGGGCAGAACTTGATGGCGCTCAACCTCTGGGAGGTGAAGCGCAATTTGCAACTGGTGCCGGCGATCCGTTGGGCGTCGGTCGAGCGCGCCATGCCGCACACCCTCCGCATCCGGGTGAGCGAACGCGAGCCGATTGCCCAGGTGGTGGCGCTGCGGAACGATCCCAAGCTTGGTCCGCAGCCGCGGGTTTTTCACGTCGATGTGACCGGCTTTGTGATGGCCCCGGTGGACCGCCGGCTGGCGGCGGACCCGGCGAGCCTGCCGGATGATTCCCTGCCGGCGCTGGTCGGGGTGAGCCAGGCGGAATTTGTCGAGGGGCGGGTGATCGAGTCCGCAGCGGTCCGGGCGGCGCTCCGATTGATCGATTCATTTGAGGCCTCGCCGATGTCCGGGGTGGTGGATTTGCGGCGGATCGACGTTTCGGCGCCGGACGTCATCACGGTGCAGACCGGAGCGGGTTCGGAGGTCACGTTCGCGCCGGGCGATCTCGAGAGGCAGTTGCGGCGCTGGCGCGAGATTCATGATTTCGGGATCAAGTCCGGCCGGCAGGTGGCCGCGGCGGATTTGTCGGTGACCCATAACATTCCAGTCCGTTGGCTGGAGTCCACCGGGGCTCCGCCGCAGAATCCGCCGCCGGTCAAACCGCAGCGGCAAAGGAGGAAGCATGTTTGAACGAAAACGTTATATCTACGGAGTCGAGACCGGGACTTCCAAGGTCCGCGTGGCGGTCGGCGAAAAGAGTCCCTCGGGCGCGGTGAGCATTGTTCACGTCAGCGAAATGGAATCCAACGGGGTCGTGAAGGGCGAGGTGGTCAATCCCACTGCGGCCGGGGATGACATCCGCAACGCGCTGGCGGATGCCGAGGAAAAGACGGACACCGAGATTTCCCACGTCGTTCTCGGGGTCACGGGCCGTCATTTGCAGGGCGACAACCACCGTGGGTTGAAGAACATTCCCACGGTGGACCGGGCGATCACCAAGGAGGACATTGACGACGTGGTCGCCGACGCCAGGGCGATTTCCCTGCCGGGTGGGCAGTGTTTGATCCATTGCATCCGGCAGAATTTCACGGTGGATGACCAGACCAACATTCCGAATCCGGAGGGCGTGTGTGGCAGCCGTCTGGAGGCCTACGTGCACGTGGTGCATGGGAACGAGGATCGGAGCCTGACCGCCCTGCGCCTGCTCAAACAGCTGGAGTTGACGGTGGACGAGGTGGCTTTCAACGGGCTGGCATCGGCCATGGCGTTGCTGGAACCGGAGCAGAAGGAATTGGGCGCGCTGGTGATCGACCTGGGCGCTGGCACGACGGAATTTGTGGTGTACTCGAATTGCATCATCAAACACACCGGCGTGGTGGCGGTCGGCGGCCATAATGTGACCAACGACCTGGCCCTCGGACTCGGGGTGTCACAGGTGCAGGCCGAGCAACTCAAGCTCAAGCACGGCTCGGCCGTGGTGGAGGAATCCTGCAAGGGCCAGACGGTGACGTTGCCGAGCATCAACGGGCTGAAGGCCAAGACCGTAAGCCTCGAACACCTGCGCCGGATTCAGTCGCTGCGGTTGGAAGAGACCTTTGAGATCATTGCCGACCAGATCGGCCGCAACAACCTGTGGGAATGCCTCGGCGCGGGGGTTTACCTTTGCGGCGGCGGCAGCCGGACGCCGGGCATCGAGGCGCTGGCGCGCCGGATTTTCCAGATGCCGGTGACCGTTGGCGTGGCCGCCTTGGGCGGACCCACCAACTTCACGGCCATGCCGGAGTTTCAAACGGTCATCGGGTTGGTGCGCTTCGGGGCGTCGCAGCAATCCCGCCGTTCGCGCGGCGATTCGGTGATCGAGGTGATCGCTGACGGCATTGTGGGTGGATTGGCCGGCAGCTTCAAGGCCTTGAACCCTTGGAAAACCACCGGTCCGCGGAAGTAGGAAGCCCAGCCAACCTGTTCCTCTTATGATCAACCAAGTCGATTACCCGGCCGGCACCGCGGAGGAAACGCGGGCGCTGAAAGTTCGTTTTTTTGGTGTGGGCGACGGCGGTTGCCGCGCGCTCGAACAACTGGAGCGGAAGGGTTTTCCGGGCGCGGAATACATCGCGGCGAACACCGATGCCTTCGCGCTGCGAACCAGCCCCGCCCGGCACAAGCTGGTCTTGGGTGCGCGGACGACACGCGGGTTGGGAGCGGGCGGGGACATGCAGTTGGGTCACACCGCCGCGCAGGAGGCGTTGGAGCCCATGCGCCAGTGGTGCAAGGGCGCCGACCTGGTGTTCTTCGTGACCGGACTGGGTGGCGGGACCGGTTCTGGCGCCACGCCCGTGCTGGCGCGGTTGGCGCGCGAATGCGAGGCGTTTGTGATCGTGCTGGCCACGGTGCCGTTTGATTTCGAGACCGCGGCGCGCCACCGCAATGCCGGGACGGCGCTGGATCAGCTCAAGGCGGCGGCGGATGCCGTCATCACGCTGCCGTTGCCGAAATTGTTCAAGCTGGCGGGCGACGACCTTGGCGTGGAGCGCAGCTTCGCCCTCACCTATGAATTGCTGGGGGAGGCGGTGGACGGCGTCCGGCGACTTGTCGAGGGCGACCATAGTTTCAAGCTGGATTTTGCCACCCTGCGCTCGGCCTTCCGGGCGCGTCATGCGGAATCGGCCTTTGCCACGGTGGAAGCCGCGGGCCCGGATCGTGGGCGGGAAATATTGCGAAAACTGGGCGAGCATCCGCTGTTGGATCATGGCCGGGCGCTGGCGGATGCGACGGCGGTGGTGCTGAGCTTCTCCAGCGGAGGGGAACTGGCGCTGCACGAAATCCGCCAGATCATGGATGAACTCCACCGGCAGTGTCCGCAAGTGCAGCCGATGTTTGGCGCGCTGCGTGACGCCACCCTCGAGGGCCGTTTGCGGGTGACGGCGTTTGTTGCCCGGCACGCGTCGGCACGTCACAGTTTGCATGGCCCGGTGCCGTCCGCACCGGTGACTGGTGCCGCGCCCGTGCCGGCACCCGTGCCGGTGGCCGCGACTCCCGCGGTCGGTTCGGTGGCCAGTCGGGCCGAATCGGTGGTGCCGCAACCGGCTCACGAGGTGCTGATGCCTGCGCTTACGGGCGCGCCCGTCCAGCGGATGGCACCGGTGGCTGACGAGCCGGCATCGGCTACCTCGCCGGCCGTTCCGGCGGTGCGCGCCCGGGCGGCGGGATCGGCCGTGGCGCGGCGCAAATCCCCGCGGCCGGAGCAGCAGCAACTGCCGTTGGAGGCCGCCACCAAAGGACGATTCGAGCGGTGCGAGCCGACTTTGTACGAGGGTGCCGACCTGGACATCCCCACCTTCAGCCGGCGCGGTACGCCGTTCAATTGAGCGGGCTGGCGGTTCCGGTGCCATCGGTGGCGGTCGGGCGCGGGCGTTGCATTTTACGTAGTCTTGCGCAGTGACAATTTCCTTGAGCCACTCCGTCCCCATCCCGAAACTCGACCCATGAGCCAAAACCCAGAACCCATTTTCGTCGGCCGCGGCAAAAAGGACGTCTTCCTCCTCCCGCAGATGGCCAACCGTCACGGACTGATCGCCGGTGCGACCGGCACGGGCAAGACGGTTTCGCTGCAGTTGCTGGCCGAACATTTCAGCCGGATGGGCGTGCCCGTCTACATGGCTGACGTGAAGAGCGACCTCACCGGCCTCAGCCAGGCGGGCAAGGCGACCACGAAGGTGCAGGAACGCCTGAACCTGCTGAACCTCGACAATCACGCCTTCGCCGGCTGTGCCGTCACCTTTTGGGATGTTTTCGGCGAACAGG
>CAZUUP010000304.1:0-7296 GCA_964623105.1 uncultured Akkermansia sp. | reverse complement strand
CCAGCCTTGCTGCCAGTCGTGGTAGCCCAGGCGCCAATGATCTGCTCCGAGGTGCCAAGGTACTGCAGAACCACTTTGGCCACACCGGTCGGGGCCGGCGCGCAGGCGCACTTCATGTCGATGCACAGGGCAACCCAGCCGTAACGCCCGTCCTGCGGATTGGTGACGATGTTGCAGCGGACGGTGGCGTTGTCCACGATCTCGATGCAACCGTCCGGGGCGGTGTACTGGAGATAAATGTCTTCGTTCCGACCAGCGGCGCCCCACATGACAAAGTCGCCGTTGGCGTCAGTGGTGGCGGTGCCGTTCGGGATCGCGGTGCAGGTGCGGGCGTCAAAGGCTTCGACGCGGACACCGCGGGTGAGTTTGCCGTCGAGTTTGACGCAGCCCTGGACGTCGATGGCCTTGGCCGTCTGGGTGGTAAGCGAAAAGGCGGCGCCAAACAGGACGCCGAGCATGGGGGAGCGGAGTTTGTCGAGACAACTTGATACGTTCATAGGCAACTTGCTGCGGTTTTCCGGGGTGATTCCCTGAGTCCTCCTTTAGGACTGCCATAAAATACCACGTCGCCGGCTGAGTTCAAATTCTGGGACAAATCTTTTTTGCGGTGGCTCGCTTTTGGCCAGGGAGGCGACCTCGCGTCCCGCGTCTTGGATCCTTCGTGGGGAGTGCTGCGCACAAAAAAAGGCGGGCAGTCTCGCGACTGCCCGCCCGTGAGCGGAATCAGCTAACTCGGCCCGTTAGGGAACGATGGCGTAGGTGACGAGCTTGAGCGCACCAAAGGTCTCGCCCGGAACGAGGGGAGCCGAGCAGGAGGTGTGGATCTGGATGCGCTCGACCAGCACGCCGCCCGAGTAAATGTAGGCGTAGGTGTTGGAGCCGAAGCTGCCACCCTTGGAACCGCTTCCGCTGGCACGCACGGTGAAGGTCTGGTTCGGGTTGACCGTCGCGGCGAAGTAGCCGGTGGTGGTGGGGCTCGAACTGCCAGAGATGACGATGCGCACGGGGCCGGCAGCGATGGAGCCGGAGTCGGTGCAGTTATATTTCTGACCGCGGGGTTGGGAGTTCACCGCGGTGGAGCAGTTGCCACCCACATATTGGAACGTGAGCTGGTTGGGCTTGCCGCTGGTGATGCAGTTACCGCCCTTGGAAACGGGGGGCGGGGTGGGACAAATGCGCTGGCCGGCGGCGTTCTCGAGGCGGATGACGCGGAACATGCCGACGATCTGGCCGTTGGTGACGATGCCGCTCGCACAGTTCAGGCTGATGCGGGTGTTGACGTTGTTGCCGACAAACGCGGTGAGCAGGTTGATGGCGCCTTTGCCGCCTTTGCTGCCAACCTTGTTCTTGCTGCCAACCTTGTTCTTGCTGCCGACTTTGTTCTTGCTGCCCGCCTTGCTGCCTTTGACGGCGGTGGCGGGAATGTTCACCGTGAACGTGTTGCACGGATTCACCGGTCCGGCAAAGAGCGGCGTGGCGGGCAGGGTGTTCTTGCTGCCCTTGCTGCCAACCTTGTTCTTGCTGCCCTTGGCGGGTTGGCAGGCGGCGACGCAGTAGTGCCCGGATTTATGGCCGGTCTTGCCCCAGAGCGAGCAGGTCGTGGGGGTGGCCAAGACGGGCTGCTTCTTGGAGCCGACCTTGTTCTTGGAACCGGTCTTATTCTTGGAACCGGCCTTGCTGCCGGTGGCGCTGGCCCAAATGGTGACCGGCTGCTTGGAGGTGCCGAGGTATTGGAGGACGACCTTGGCCACGCCGGTGGTGCAGGGCACGCACTTGCACTTCATGTCCACGCAGAGGGCGACCCAACCAAACCGCGGGTCGTTGGGGTCGGTAATGATGCTGTTGCAGACGGTGGTATTGTCCACAATCTCGATGCAGCCGTCGGGGGCGGTGACCTGCAGGTAAAGATCCTGATTGCGCCCGGCAGCGGACCAGAGGACAAAGTCGCCGTTGCGATCAGTCACGGTGCTGAGCAGGGAGGTGCAGGTCTTAATGCTGAAAGCTTCCACGCGTACGCCCTGGGTGAGCTTGCCATCCAGCTTGATGCAGCCTTGAACATCGAGGGCTTTGGCGGAGGGGGCTGAGATGCCGAGGGCGAGTACGCCCAGCAATGTGCCGAGGGTGGGCAGACGGAGTTTTTCCAAACAACTATTGAGGTTCATATGGGTACGACTTGAGACGATTTGGTTTTTTGTGGGAAATTCCTTTGGGAACCCCGAAGAAGGTACCACGGTTTTGGTTCCCGTCAAATAACTTGGGGTGAAAAATTTCAAGCCGGTGGTGACGGACGGGGCCGCGGGGCGAACTGGAAGGCGTCGTGCGGGGTCAGACCGGGGTCAGAGCCCGGGCGGCGGTGGCGGACGGGAACTCGGCGGGGGCAACATCCTGATCCCGGAAGTCATGGTTGTCCCAGTCGGGGTCGAGACCGAGATCTTTGAGCATCTGGAGGTCTTTTTCGACGGGCTGATTCAGGGTGGTGAGGTAATTGCCGACCATGAGGGCGCTGGCCCCGGCGGCGAAAATCATGCTCTGGAGATCGCGGAGGTTCACGGTCCTGCCACCGGCGATCATGATCTCCTGGCGAGGAAGGATGAACCGGAAACAGGCAATGGTCTTCAGGATTTCGAGCGGGGGCAGTTTCGGGTTGCTGGCAAAGGGAGTGCCCGGGATCGGGTTGAGGATGTTGATGGGGACGACGTTGGCGCCGATGTCGCGGAGGGCGAGGGCGAGTTCGCAGCGGTCTTCGCGGGTCTCGCCCATGCCGATGATGCCGCCGGAACAGATTTTAAGGCCGGCTTTCTTCAGGTAACCTATGGTTTCGAGGCGGTCGTCGTAAGTGTGGGTGGTGCAGTGCCGAGGAAAGAAATTTCGGGAGCTTTCGAGGTTGTGACCGTAGCACTCGAGACCGGCCGCCTTCAAGCGGTCAGCGACGCGCTGGCTTTTGATGATGCCGAGCGAGGCGTCGGGGCGGGTCTTCCCGGACTTGGCGAGGTCGGCGATGCGGTCGCAGACTTCGTCCAGCATGGGGCCTTCGTTGAGTCCCTTCCAGGCGGCGACAAGGCCCACGGCAGTGACGCCGTGCTCGTGGGCTTCCTCAGCGGCCTGCAGGACGGGTTCGGGATCGACAAAGCCGTACCGCGGGGAGGCGGTCTGGTGAAAGGAGGATTGCGCACAGAAGCTGCAATTCTCGGAGCAGCCGCCAGCCTTGGCATTGACGATGGAGCACAGGTGGACCTTGTTGCCCTTGAAATGTTCGCGGATGCGGTTGGCCCATGAAAGGAGGTCGAAAATGTCGGCACTGGCTTCCAGTTGAAAAAGCCAGAGGGCGTCAACGCGATCAATCCGTCCCCCCGCCAGCACGTGGCGTCCGAGGGTCGCGATGCGCTGCTGGGTGGTCTCGTCAAGCGGCGGTGTCATGCTGGTTGACAGAGTAACGGTACCGGCCGCGGACGCAAGCATTTGCGCGAACCCCGTCGGTAAAGGGCCCACCCTTCAGGCAACGGGCAGCGTGAGCGTGGGAGCGGAAAAATCCGGCAGGGGATTGTACCGGAAGTCACGGGCGCGGAGGCGTTCGCGCCAGAGCGTGATGAGCTGCAGGGTTCCGGTAAGGTCGAGACCCTCGTGAACAGGGGGATAGCCGCGGAGATTCGCCTCGGCGAGGCGGAAGAGTGCGTCGGCGGGCAGGAGGCGGTTCTTCTGGAGGTGGACGAAAGCCCCGGCAAGCTGGATGAGGCCCTTGTAGAAGTTGCCCGCAGGTTCGCGCCGGATGGGCAGCCAGAGTTCCTCGAGGACGTCGTGAGCCTCGTAGTAAAGACCGCGATTGAAACAGGCGAAGAAGCCGAGGTAGTGGGCATCCCGGGCGCAGCCTTGGCAGGCGGCGATGAGGTCGGCGATCTTGGCGCTTTTTTTGCTCACGCCGGAAGTCTAGCTGCAGCGTCGGCGAAGCAAAGGGCGGAGTCGATGGAAGTCGGGCGCGCAGCGGGACTTGCCGGACGGGCCGCCAGGGGATTGAATCATGGCACCGTGCGCAACGGAAAACTCATGAACGATTCACATCTCATCCTGGGCGTGGACATTGGTGGCACAAGCATCAAGGCGGCGGTGGTGGACACGCGCAAAGGGACCCTGGCGACGGAGGTCGCGCGGGTGAAAACGCCGCAACCAGCCACTCCCAAGGCGGTGGTGGCGGCGTTGGCGGAGTTGACACGACGCCTGAAATGGCGCGGGGCGGTGGGCGTGGGCTTCCCGGGCTTGATCAAACAAGGCGTGGTGCGACGGGCGCCCAATCTCGATCCGGCATGGGTCCGGCACGAGATCGTGGACCAGCTGCGGCGAGCGCTGGGGGTGACCTTTGTCGCCGTGGGCAACGACGCGGATGCAGCCGGCCTGGCGGAGGCGCGCTTCGGCGCCGGACGTGGGGTGCGAGGAACCGTGGTGTTGGTGACGTTGGGGACGGGCATCGGCTCGGCGGTGTTGCACAACGGGTCGCTGTTGCCGGACACGGAGCTGGGACACCTGGAGGTCGGCGGGCAGGATGCGGAGAAGTTCGCCTCGACGCTGGCCCGGGAGCGCAACAAGTGGACGTGGGAACAGTGGGGTGGCAACGTGGATCGCTATCTGGCGGTACTGGAATACATGCTTGCGCCGGATCTTTTCATCATCGGCGGGGGGGTGAGTTCCGAACCGGAGAAGTTCTTTCGTTATCTGGAGACGCCGGAGTGCAAGATTGTCCCGGCGACGATGGGCAATGACGCAGGGATCGTGGGGGCGGCCTTGTTTGCAGTGCGGGGCGTGAAGGCGCTTTCGCGCCGGCGGAAGCGGGGCGCGGAGTAAAGGCGGTTCGGCCCGTCGGGAACGGACGGAATCTGGCTGGGTCGCCGGCTTTGCGGATGCAAAAACTGGTTGACTGGGGGCGGAACAGGCGTATCGACAGGTAAGAACCCATCGGACCCGCCTGCGATTTTTATGCACCCTCTGCCCGCGCATCGAACGGTTGCGAACCGATCGGCAGTTCAAGCTGTCGGCGAATTCCGCGCTTTTACCCTCATCGAGTTGCTGGTGGTCATTGCGATCATCGGCATTCTGGCGGGCATGTTGTTGCCGACACTGGGGCGGGCGAAGGAGCAGGCGAGCCGGGCCAAGTGTAAAAACAACGAACGGCAGGCTGGTTTCTCGCTGTTGCTTTATGCGGAGGATTTTAACAACAATTTTCCGATCTGGCCCAACGCCGTGGGGAGCGGGAACTGGGCGTGGGATTATGCCACCTCGGCCCGGATGACGATGGACAACTACGGCATGACGGCCAAGGATAGCTATTACTGTCCGTCCTTCGTAAAGGGAGCAATGGTGCAAAAATGGTGGGATTACGGCGCCCCTAATTTTCATTGCATTGGCTATGTCTGGCTGGTGCCACGGGCGGTGGTCAACGCCCAGATGCTGCCCTTCATCGTGACCAACACCCTCGGACAGGCCAGGTCTCCGGTAAACAGTGAGCTGGTGGTGGATTGCACCGTGGCGCAGGGAGCGCCGTTGTACAACATTTACTACTTCACTCCGGCGGGCGGTTTTGGCCCGGAACAGCCGGCGCATGTGCGGAATTTCGTGCCGGCCGGGGCGAATATCCTCTACGCCGACGGCCATGTGGACTGGCGCGATGGCCTGAATCTGACGAACAAGTTCGTCACGGGTCCGACGCAGTTTAGCTTCTGACCGGGCAGCGCCAACCGACCGCCCGCGGGATGGTCATTCCGAGACATCTTCCACCAGCGGTGGAGTGGAACGATTGGTCCACTGAAAGGTGATTTCCGGCACGAGCAGCAGGGTGGCGGCGATGATCAAACCCGCGCATGCCCACCCCAGGGTGGCGACGGAATAGATCCCCAACAGATGGAAGGCAGCCAGCGGGGCGATGACGCCGCGCAGACCGGTAAGGGAGGTGTGGACGGACATGTAGTCGGTGACATGCTCCGGGGGGGCAAATTTGGTTACCCACAGGCCCCACGCGACGTCGCCGCCGGCATTGGATATGCCGAAGACAATGGCGCCCACGATCAGTCCGACAGGCTCGGTGCTGGTGAAAAAGGCGACAATGCCGATGGCGAAGCCGATGTTGAGCACCACGCGCATCAGGAAGAAGTTCAGGTGGTCGAAGAGCCAACCCCACACCGGGCTCAGAAGGAGGCGCACAAGGTTGGGCAGGACGCCGACGTAGAGGGCAATCTCGCTGACGGTCAGGTGCATTCCGTATCTCGGATTGGCAAGGTATTCCACACGCAGGGGGAACATCATGAGGTTGGCGAAGCCCATGAGCATCCAGCACAGGAGCGTGGTCCGGAAGAGCCGGTCGGTCCAAATGAACCGGAACGAGCGAAGCGGGTGGTTGTTGCCCGAGACGGGCAACGGGTGCGAAGGGCAGCGACCCGCGCAGTAACTGGCGAACGCAAAGGCACCGGCGAACACCAGCAGCAGGCCTTGAAACCAGTGCATCTGCCGGCTGAGCGCATCGCCTGCCAGCTTGCTGAAAACGACGGTGGTGCCGATGCGGATCATGAGCGTTTTGGAAAACCGCCGGCCTCGTTCACGCTCCGGGTAGTTCTCATGGTAAACCTGCGTCATCAACGGAATCGCCGCCGAAGAGCAGGCCATGGCCAGGACGCTGAAGATCACAAAGACAGGCAGCACGGGAAACATTGCCATGACGCCAAAACCGACTGCGCCAAGAGCCAGGACAACCGAGGCCGCCCGCGAGACGGCCAGACGCGAGGCTTCGGCCCAGGTCACGATGACGGGGGACAAAAGCAGACCGAGGCTGCCGCCCGAAGCGATGAGGGCCTTGGCCGTGGCGCCCGCTTCAAACCAGCGCGTGGCGATCAGCAGCAGGAAAGTGGTGCCCGCGGTCTCGAGAATACCCGTGGCAACGGCGCGGCGGCGCTCGTAGCGAAAGGTGATTTCGGTGGCGTTGGTCGTCACAAGGGCGGCAGTCACCCCGCGGCGGGGCGAATGGACCGACGGAATTGGTCTAAACGGTCACCCCGGGAGTGACGAACAAATAATTGCGCCGAACCCGGACGTTCGCTCGGCTCTCCCCGTTCCGGCAGCAAACTTGCAAGTTCACCGGTCGAAGAAACCCCGCATCGCGTGAACATCAGTCGGAGACGCACCCCGCAACCCGGCCGTTTCGCAGCTCACCCCGGCCTCGCCTCATGAAGGAAGTTCCGGCAGCGGGATCTGGCGAAGCCCCGAGCCGACGATCACAATCCCAGCGCGTGATCCCTTGCGCAGTGCTCTTGTTTGGCC
>CAZUUP010000303.1:0-7302 GCA_964623105.1 uncultured Akkermansia sp. | reverse complement strand
CCGAGCTGCGCGAAATGTGGGTCGATATCGGCTCGCCCAACCGCAAGGAGACCGCCGCCAAAAACCCTGCCACCGGCTCCACGATGCGCCGCCAAGGCGAACCGGAAACCGGGGCAGGTGGGGCAGTTCTCGGGCGGGGCACCGCTTTGACTTCAGCAGCCAACATGCGCCGGGAATGTAGGATTGCACCCCCGGCAAGTCAAACGTTTGGAACAATTCCCCAAATCAACCGGGAACCTTTCCCCGCATCGCTGCCGTGCGCCCGCGAACCCACGCCAACAGCCCCCGCATGCTGCGCGAACGATAACGGGCCGTCACCCGCCGCAGCTCGAAGGGCGATATCGCCCCCGTGTTCACCCCAAAATCGGTGGTGCAGGCAGTCCGATACCCCGCCTCGATCACCAGATCGCGCACCGTCGGATTCCAGTCGCCATACGGATAGCAGAAATGCTCGATCACCCGCCCAAAAAGGTCCTCCAACCGCCGCTTGCTCGCAAAGATTTCCTCCCGCGCGTCCACCGCCGGCAACCGCGTCAAAAAAGGATGCGTCAGCGTGTGCGACCCGATGTCGTGCCCGGCCGCCAGCCATTCCCGCACCTGCCCGGCGTCCATCAGCGCCTCCGCCCGCTCCCCCACCGAAGACTCCCATTCATTGGTCTTGCCGAGCAAATCGGCCACCAGAAATTGAATCGCCGCAAACCCACCCTCCCGCAGCGGTTCCACCGCGTGTTCGAGCACATTCGCAAACCCGTCATCGAACGTGAACACCACCCGCTTCCCCGTCCCCGCAGCCGTCACCTCCCCCAGACTGCCGCTGCGATACCCTGCCGCCCGCAACTCGCCCACCTGCCGCGCAAACAATCCCGGACTCACATACAACCCCTTCAAACGCGCACCCCGCGGACGCGGGCCAACCTTGTGGTACGTCAACACCGGATTCCCCTGTGCAAACAAGGGCTCAAACTCCCGCAAAATCGTATAATACTGCGCCACGTTCAATCCGCGCCAACCCCGTCCCCACCCACTCGTGCCACCCACTCGTGCCACCCACTCGTGCCACCGACCGTCGCCACACGAGCCAGAAGACACTGCAACCCCCGGGAGTTAACCGCGGAAATCTTGCCCGCGACCCGGACCAACCGCAATTCGCATCTTCCCAAATCCGTCCAACCATGCCTCAATCTGCCCTCGCTGTTGGCCACCCCGCGGACAACTCCGCTTGCAAACCGCTGCATCGGGCCACATGCCCTGCCGCCACCAGCGAACACGACATGCGCCCCAATCGCCCGGCTCGACTATGATCAAAATCACCGTCTCCGAAGGTTACGCCTTCGACTACCTCGCCATTCTCGAAGTCAAAACCGGCAAGTCGCCCAGCCCGCAAAACACCCGTAATTTCGCAGATTGCCTCGCCGACCTCCGCGCCCAACTGAACCCCGAGCGCCTCGCCCAAATCCTCGCCTCCCCCGAATACGCCGACCTCGTCCAGACCAACCGCAAAGTCTTCGAAGCCGTCGATGGCGCCAAACGCGACGAAGTCCCCGCCAGCCGCGTGGACGCCCTCAACTACCAGCGCTTCGAGTGCAAACAACGCCTCCAAAACAAATTCTTCCACGAGCCGCTGACAGAACAAAAAATCGGCTATTAATGCGCACTCGCCGGCGCGACCAGCACCGCATCACGCGCCCTCAAATCACATCCGCCACCGCGCCCAGCACCGCCTCCGGGGAAACATCCGCCAGTCGAGCGCCCCCCACCGGTGCCAGCGCCCATTCCGGATGGCCGTAGGGAATCGCCATCCCCGGCCCCGCGTAGGTCATCAACATCAACACCCGTCGGCCCAGCGCCACCGCCAGATGCAGAAACCCCGTGTCGCCACCCACCACCAGCGCGCTCAACTTCATCAACCCCGCATCCGTTAAACGCGGAATCCCCGTCGCCAGTGGAAATCCCTCCGCCCGCGCCCGCTCCAAACCCGCCCGGTCACCCGGTCCACCGCCGAAAATCACCTGCGCGCCCCGGCCCCGCCAGACCTGCGCCACCGCGAGATAATGTTCCAACGGCCAGTTCTTGTGCGGCGAACTGGTGAACGGCTGCACATAAACCAGCGGACGCCCTTCCACAAACCCTTGTCCGCCCAAAAACTCCCGCGCCGCCGTCAAATGCTCCGGCGCCAACCGAAACTCATTCCGCACCGGCACCGCCCGCAACCCCGCGCCCGTCAGCAAACCGCAATTGACGTCGATGGGATGCCCTTTCGGATCGCGCGGAACCGAGTGCGTGAACGCCCACCGCCGGTGCGTTCTCCCCGCCACCCCCCATCGCCGCTCCGCGCCCGTGATGCGCGCCAGGATCGCCGTTTCCCCGTAACCCTGAAAATCCACCGCCAGCGAAAACTTCTCCCGCCGCAACCGCCGCCCAACTTCCAGCACATTTTTCACTCCCTCCCAAACACGCCCCTGCCGGAACGCCTGCCGGTCCAGCACCACCACCTCATCCACCATCCCAAAACCCTGCAGCAACTGCGCATTCTCGCGTGCCGTCAGAAACACGATCCGCCCGTTCGGAAAATTCTCCCGCACCAATGCCGCCGCCGGCAGCGTCAACACCACGTCCCCCAGGGATTTCAGACGGGTCAGGAGAATGGCGGGTATCGACATGAAACGCTTGGAAAACTCCGCGCGAGCTTGTTGGCCAACGCCGTTCCATTCAACCCGAAAACCGGCATCACCGCCCGGAATTTTGCCTGCCCGCTTCACCGGGCCGGATGAACAGGCAATCCACCTGCAACAACTCCCCCGTGGGCGAAACCCAGGCCGGGCTCCAATTCTGCAACTGGAAACCCGCCGCGTTCAACGTCGCATAAACTTCGGCAAAAGTGGTCGAACCCTCGTAAATCGGCTTGAAGGCCGTTTCGACCCAGATGATCCGCGTTCGCCCGAGCGTTTCCCGCCCCCCCGCCAAAACCAGATGCTCCGCCCCCTGCACATCAATCTTAAGCAGGTCAACCGCACCCAATCCTGCCTCGGCCGCAATGCTGTCCAGCGTCCGCTGCGGCACTTCCACCTGTCGTTCCTCGCCCAACTGGAGATCAGACACCTCCGGCCGATCACGCCGCAATGAAAGCAGCGACGACGTGGCCTCCATCGCATTGACCCGCAGCGTGGCCGTCCCCGACTCGCCCGCGAGGGCGCAGCCAAAAACCTGATAATGCGGCGGCGCAAAGCGTCCCTGCAACACCTGCACTTTGTGCGGCAGCGGCTCCACCAGCACGGCCTTGGTCAATCCGCAGTAGCACGCCAGGCCAAACGTGAAGTCCCCGTCGTGCGCCCCGACATCGATGACACTGATCGGCCGGTCCGGCGGGATTTCGGCCAACAACACCGAGGAAATTCCGTACACACTCCGGCACGGAATCTTCAGTGCTCGCTGCAAAAACTGCCGCCAGCCAGCCTTCAACCGGCGACGCAACAAGGGCTTTTCTTTGATCACACGGATTCCGGGGTTAGAGATTGCAACGCCGCCCGCCCGCGCTCGCAGCGCGACCGGGTCCGGCGATGCGCGGCAGGTATAGGCACGCCACCTGCATTGGCAAGCCCCATCCGCCCGTCACCGATGCCCCGCCCGGAAGTTTTCATTGAATCCGGTCCCGGGGTCTTTACGCTGAAAACCAACAACGGGCCGGACGCCAACGCTCCGCGAGCCACCGCCCGATTCTCCATGAAAGTCGTCATCTTATGCGGCGGTCTCGGCACCCGGCTCCGGGAGGAAACCGAGTTCCGCCCCAAGCCCATGGTGCCCATTGGTGGCCGCCCGATCCTCTGGCACATCATGAAGCTCTACGCCCAGCACGGGCACAAGGAGTTCATCCTGCCGCTTGGCTACAAGGGCGAGGTCATCAAAGACTACTTCCGCAATTACCACTGGAACACCAGCGACGTGACCCTGCGCCTCGGCTCCAAACCGCAAATCACCTACCACAACCGCCACGACGAGGAGGATTGGACCGTCACCCTGCTCGACACCGGCCTGGAAACCCAGACCGGTGGCCGCCTCCGCCGCTCCCTCGCCCACATCCCCGACGAAACCTTCCTCCTGACCTACGGCGACGGCGTCTCCAACCACGACATCAACGCCTCCATCCGCTTCCACGAACAACACGGGCGCATCGCCACCGTCACCGCCGTCAACCCCACCGGCCGCTTCGGCGAACTGGCCATCGACGGCCATACCATTGTCGGCTTCCACGAAAAACCGGAACAAGAGAAAGCCTTCATCAGCGGCGGATTCTTCGTCCTCAACCGGCGCATCGCCGACTATCTCGATGGCGACGCCTGCGTGCTCGAACGCGAGCCCATGGAACGGCTCGCGCGGGAAAGCCAGTTGCAAGCCTACTGCCACCGCGGCTTCTGGCAGTGCATGGACACCTATCGCGAGCAGGAACTGCTCACCAAGATGTGGAATGCCGGCAAGGCCCCGTGGAAAACCTGGTGAGCGCCCCGTTCCACAACCGCTATGCCGGCCGGCGCGTGCTGGTAACCGGACACTCCGGCTTCAAAGGCAGCTGGCTCACCCTGTGGCTCCACCAGTTGGGCGCCGAAGTCCACGGCTTCAGCCTCACCCCACCCAGCATCCCCAACCTGCACGCCCTCCTTGCCCCGACGACTTTGACCCGCGAAACCACCGGCGACATCCGCGATTACGACGCCGTAAAGCGCGCCGTGCAGGAATCGCGGCCCGACTTTGTCTTCCATCTCGCTGCCCAATCCCTCGTCCGCCGTTCCTATGCCGACCCTCTCGAAACCCTGACCACCAACACTCTCGGCACCGCCCACCTCCTCGAAGCCGTCCGCCACGCGGAACTCCCCTGCCCCGTCATCGTCGTCACCAGCGACAAGTGCTACGAAAACCGCGCCTGGGAACACGGCTACCGCGAAACCGATCCCCTCGGCGGCCACGACGTCTATTCCATGAGCAAGGCGGCCACCGAACTGATCGCCCAGTCCTGGCGCAAAAGCTTCTTCGACACCAACACCCGCCTCGGTCCGCTCGCCACCGTGCGCGCCGGTAACGTCATCGGCGGCGGCGATTACGCTGCGGACCGGATCGTCCCCGACTGCGTGCGCGCCACCCTGGCCGGCCGGCCCCTCGGCGTCCGCAATCCCACTGCCACCCGCCCCTGGCAACACGTCCTCGATTGCCTCAGCGGCTACCTCTGGCTGGGAGCGCGCCTGGCGGAATCCGGCAAAGACCCGGCACTCAACGGCGCCTACAACTTCGGCCCCGACGCCCGCGCCAACCAACCCGTCGCCACCCTCGTCCGCGAATTCTTCCGCCACCTCCCGGGCGAATGGCGCGACGAATCCCTCCCCGGCGCACCCCACGAAGCCACGCTCCTGCACCTCAGCACCGACAAGGCGGCCGCGCGCCTCCAATGGTTCCCCACTTGGGACTTCGCCGACGCCGTCCGCGAAACCGCCGCCTGGTATCGCGCCCGCCACATCGCCAACGCGGACATGGTCCGCTACAGTTCCGAACAAATCACCCGCTTTGCCGCCGCCGCCGCCGCCCGCTGCCTGGCATGGGCGCACACTCCATGACCCCTTCCTTCCAGTGCCGCGCCTGCGGTTCCCGTCACGGAACACTGGTCCTCGATCTGGGCCTGCAACCGCTGGCCAACAACCTTCTGCGCCCGGAGGATCTCGCCAAACCCGAACCCCGTTTCCCCCTCCGCCTCTTCGTTTGCAACGAATGCTGGCTGATGCAGATCGCCGACCTCGTTCCCCCCGTCGAACTGTTCTCCGAGTACCTCTACTTCTCCTCGTTCTCCGACGCCTGGGTGCAGCACGCCCGCCAGACAGTCAGCCGCTACCTCGCTGAATTCAACCTCGGCCCGCAATCCCACGTCGTAGAAATCGCCAGCAACGACGGCTACCTCCTTCAGAACTTCGTCCGTGCCGGCGTCCCCTGCCTCGGCATCGAACCCGCCGCCAACATTGCAAAAGTCGCCCGTGAAAAAGGAATCGAGACGCTGGTCGAATTCTTCGGCGTCCCAATCGCCCGTGAACTCGCCAGCCAGAACCGGCAGGCCGACCTCATCCTCGGCAACAACGTTTTCGCCCACGCACCGGACATCAACGATTTCGTTGGCGGCATGGCGCTGCTGTTGAAACCCGGCGGCCGCATTGTCCTCGAATTCCCCTACGGCATGGACTTCGTCGAGAAGACCGAGTTCGACACCATCTATCACGAGCACGTTTTCTATTTCACCCTGACACCGCTCGTCCCCCTGTTCCGACGCCACGGCCTCGAAATCTTCCGTGTGGAGTCCACTCCCATGCACGGCGGCTCCCTGCGGCTGTTCGCCGGCAAACCCGCCGATCACCCCGTCCAAGCCTCGATCGCCGAACGCCTCGCTTGCGAAGCCGAGCGCGGCGTCCTCCGCCCCGGATACTACTCCAGCTTTACCGAGCAAGTCGCCCGCGTCCGCACCGAATTGCTCGCCCTCCTCGCCAGTTCCAAACGCCACGGCCGCCGCATCGCGGCCTACGGCGCCTCCGCCAAAGGCAGCACCCTCCTCAACTACTGCGGCATCGGCGCCGACATCCTCGATTTCGTCGCCGACCGCAGCACTTACAAACAGGGCCGGCTCACCCCCGGAACCCATCTCCCCATCGTCGAACCCGGCCAACTGCTGGCACGCCAACCCGACGACACCCTCCTCCTGACCTGGAATTTCGCCGACGAAATCCTCGCCCAACAGCACACCTACCGGGAACGCGGCGGCCGCTTCATCATTCCCCTGCCCCGCCCCCGGATCGTATGAAATTCACGCCCACGAAGATTGCCGGCGTATGGCTCGTGGAAACCGAGCGCCAAGCCGACGAACGCGGCTGGTTCGCCCGGACCTGGTGCGCGGAAGAATTCGCGGCGCACGGGCTTCCGACCGCATTTTCCCAATGCAGCTCCTCCTTCAATCACCGGCGCGGCACCCTGCGCGGGATGCACTGGCAGGCCGCACCACACGGGGAGGCCAAGCTCGTGCGCTGCGTACGCGGCGCGATGTTCGACGTGGCGCTCGACATGCGACCCGCCTCAAACACGTTCAAGCAATGGATGGGCGTGGAATTGACGCCGGAAAACGGCCGCGCGCTCTACGTGCCGGAGGGCTGCGCCCACGGATTTCAGACCCTTGCAAACGACACCGAGGTGTTCTACCAAATCAAGGGAAGCTGGCACCCGGCCTCGGCGCGCGGCGTGCGTTGGAATGACCCCGCCTTCGCCATCCGCTGGCCGCTGCCC
>CAZUUP010000302.1:3099-7318 GCA_964623105.1 uncultured Akkermansia sp. | reverse complement strand
ATGGTTGGCCGAAGATGAATTGGTTGAAGTCACGCCCAAGTCCATTCGATTGCGGAAGCGAGAACTCGATTTCAACGCGCGCTACCGAATGCAGCGCGAGGTCAAGCGCGAAAAGGGTATTGTCGACTAAGTTGGTTTCGTTTGGTTCTTTGATTTCTGTAAAAATTTTGTCTCTTCAACGGTCTGCTTATGGAGTTCAAAAAGGGCCGAACAGGATCACTTTTTTTTCAAGATATCTCTTCGGGCGACCGAAGGGATTCTTGCCCAGTTCGGGGACGTTGGCGAGAAACTGTCCGTCGCGTTCGATGATGAAACTGGCCAGACCGCTTTCGAGATCGGCTTCGGCATCCCAAGTCAGCTGATTGCCATTGACGCGGAGGTTGGTGGGGGCGGGGGGCGGGGTGAGGTCGGGGACCGCGCTGTCTTTGATGTAGCGCATCCAGGCCCGTGCGATGGCTTCGTTTGGTAACCACACGGATTTGTCCTTGGGGCCGGCGTATTGAGGGGCGGGTACGGGGGCGACGATTTGGGTTTCGCCGGCGTGGAGCGGTGCGAGCCAGGTGTCGGCGGCGGACATGGGGTGGAGCGGATCGCCGGCCTTGGCGGGCAGGCGTGCGGCGAGGCAGGCGTCGAGCCAGGGGATGGCGAGGTAGCGTTGATTGCCGCATTCATGGCTCGTCAGGGGATCGGCGGAGACGGCGACGAGGGCACCTTGGGAGCGCAGCGTGTTGAAAAAGGTTTCGACCCCGGGCCAGACGCCGGCGAAGCGACCGTCCTTGACGGTGACGCCCTCCTTGGTGCCGAGGTTGCACATGACCGGCACCTGGCAGGCGGCTTGGGAAATGGTGTAGGGGGTGGGGCGACCTTCGACCGCCTTGACGGGAGGCACGCCGGAGCGCAACCAGGCGGCGACGACGCGGTCCGGGTGAAGCAGCACCATGCCGCCGGCCCAGTGTCCGCCGCCGCTGTGTCCCCAGAGGGCCCAGGGCACCGTTGCCAATTCCAGGTGACCGCTTTTGGCCCCGAGGGCGGCGAGGGCTTTTTGAAAGGCGGTGTCTGAGCCGTTGCGCGGGTCGCACCAGAGCTGGCAGTTGGCCTTGTCGGGTTGCTCGTAAGAGGGCGAGAGCAGGGCGCAGCCGTGTTTGCGGGCGAGGGCCTGCCAATGGAGGTCGAAGGCGCCGGTGAGTCCCGATTTGCAGGAGCCTTCGCCGCAACCGTGCTGATGCACGACGACGCCCCGGAGCGTCTTCACGCCCGGCGGAATCCAGATCGTGAAGTTGGCAGAGAAGACCAGTTCCCCGG
Source organism: uncultured Akkermansia sp. (assembly GCA_964623105.1). Lineage (GTDB taxonomy): Bacteria > Verrucomicrobiota > Verrucomicrobiia > Limisphaerales > BJHT01 > BJHT01. The sequence goes on along the minus strand of CAZUUP010000302.1, from coordinate 6,016 downwards.
GTTGTTTCGAGGCCTCGTGCCGGACGCGATAGTAGGGCGGATCGGCCGGGGGAAAGACGTCGTAAGGAGGTTGCTGGGCGGACAGCGTGCTGGTGAAAACAAGCAGCAGCAATGTGAAATGGCGCATGGTGCAAAGCAGATTGCCGACTGAAAGGGAAAGTTGCAAGCGAGGCGAGGAAAAGGCGCGAAGTGCGGGAGGCTTTGGTGTTTCGATGGTCGGGACGGCTGGCTTGGCGCGCGTAGCCGGATGGCGGGTTCGATCTCGCGGTGTGTCGCGCGTTTCCGGAACGGTTCAGTCGTGGTGGGTTTCGACGGTAAATTCGTCGAGGTCGAACGAAGTGTGCTGGCTGGAGGGTCCGGAGATGACGACGACGCGGCCGAGGTTGCGAACGGTTTCGGCCCAGGAGAAACCATTCAGTGCGCGAGTCCAACCGGCGGCCTCGGCTTCGGCGTCGTTCCAGTCCCAGCGGATCGTGGTGGCGACACGAGTCCACTCGGACCGGAAGACGGGCAGGGAACGGAAGGACCATTGGGCGATTTCGCCGGCGAAGAGTTCGAGACCGGGGTGGCCGCCGGGTTGCGGGGCGCGGACGTGGAAGGCGATGTTGGCACCGTTGCCGCCGAATTTTTTGGGCCAGTTTCCGGCGAGGGTGTTGGTGGCTGCCGCGGGAAGGTAGGCGAAGGGGCGCAGCCCGCCCGCGCGACTGGCGGTGATGAATCCGCCGCGGGCGCCGCCTGTTGGCTGGTGGACGAGTTGTTCGGTGGCTTTCCAGCCGTGGTCGGCGCGGTCGAAGGTGATGGTTTGGGTCATGGGAGTGGGCCAGGTGGCGCGGGTGGGCGGGCGGAGGGTGAAGGTCTCGTCGAATTCCGGACCGCCGTTGGCGACGCCGGGCAGGAAGACGCGGGCGCGAAGCCGGGTGGTCTGGGCGAGGCGTAGCGGGGCGGCGGCGGCGGTGGACGTGGAGGTCGGAGTGGATCCGTCGAGGGTGTAGCGAATGATGGCGTCTGCCGCCGGGATGGACGGACGAAGGACGACGGGAAGCTGGTTGGTGAAATGGCGGACGCCGGTGCTGGCGACGGGCGCGGGCGCGAGTTCGACGCCGCGGATGGCGTAGAGTCGGGCGGCACGCAATTCAAATTGAAGCCGGATCATTTTGCCGCGGAGTTCGGCGGGATTTCCGCCGGTCCATCGGAGTTCGGCATCGGTGCAATCGGTTGTGACGGGATGGGCGGTGGCGGAGGCGAAAGCGGGGACGTCGAGAATGCGCGCGGTAATCGCACCGCCCTGAACATCGGCGGTTATCTGGAGCGGACCTGTGCAGAGCATGGGCTGGGTGGTGAGCGTGGCCGGTTGGTTGTGGTCTATGGGTTCGTAGCCAGCGAAGCCGTCGAGGCGCAGGCGGGCGAGTGCTGGCAGGCAGTGGCGTTTCCAGCCTTTGTGCGGCGAATCGCTGCCGCCGTAGTAAATGAGCAGTTTGCCGTCTTGTGCGACAGGCGGACCGCTGGGGCCGTAAATGCATGCGCTATCGAAGCTGCCGGCGGGGCCGCGCGGAATGAGGGGCGTCCCGGGGGCGAGGCGATGCCACTGGATAGAATCGGGACTCCAAGCCAGTTCGCAGTCAACGGTCTGGCCGCGGGCGAGATCATACATCATGAGGTAGCCGAGATAGAGGTTGGCGTAGGGGAACACGGGGAGGCAGTAGGTCTGGCGCGTTTTGCCCTCGGCGAGGGAGGACCGGAGGACTACGCCGGAGGATTGCCAATCGAGGAAGTTCTCGCTCTCGAGGCGGGCGACCAGACGTTCGCCCAGGTAGGCTTTGGTGAACCAGACGTATTTGCGGAGGCGATGGTCCCAGAAGGCGTTGTTGTGGGTGTCGCAGTGGTAGCTCGAGAAGCCATTCGGGACGAGCGGTTCGGTCCAGCGGAGGCCGTCGGGAGAGAAGCGCACGCGCGGTTTGCCGAGGCCGATGTCGTACACCATTTTGAAGCGTCGCGCGGGATCGGGGTCATGGGGATCGCGGAACACTCCGGCGTTGGGGGTGTCGCGAGTGACGGCGTTGTTGGCGGGCGAACCGTCGAACACGAACTGGCCGAGATTTGGCTTGGTCCACCGCAATCCGTCACGCGAGGCGGCGTAGAGGAGGAACCAGCCTTGCTCGTGAATGGTGGTGGGGCTGGCCATGCGGGCGATGACGTCGCGATCGTGGAGGACGCACTTGTACCAGAGTTTGAATTGCTGGTCGGGTGCATCCCAGAGGACGTTGGGATAGAGATTGTTCAGGGAGTTTTCCCACGGCTGATCGGCACGGAAGAGCGGGTTGCGGGGTTCCTTCTCGACGGTGCCCAGGACCAGCCTCGCGCCCGCAACGGACTGGATGACGCGATTATCGAGGACGAGTTGTTTGGCGGGGTCAGGTGGGACGAGCTGCGGAATGCCGGGGGCGGCGGTTGCGAGCGGGAGTGCGGCAAGCAGCGCGAGGAATGCGTAGAGGGATTGAGAAGGAGCCAGCGGTCGGTTGGTCATGGCAGGGGCCAGAAGTTTGCGGGGGTGGCAAGGGGATGCAATCCTGCTTTTCGACGAGCGGGCGATGGTGGGTCGATGCTGCAAGTGCGGTGTGAAAAATCAACTTGAGCGCTGATCAGACAATTGGCAAAGGCGGTTGGTTGAGCCGGAATTTGTGCACGGTGCCCAGACCAAAAGAGGGTTGAAGTTCGCCAAAATCTGGTTGGCGGGTTTTTGGGACAGGGTTAGTGTTTTTAAAAGCAAATCCCCCCTTTCTTATGAAACCGTATCGTACTGCCAGCCGGTGGCCGCAGTTGGCGGCCTTCATCGCAGCGTTGGGTATTGGTATCGTCGTGGAGGCCCAGACATTCGTGGGCACCAATGCGCCGGGCACGACGACAAACTTCACGTTCG
>CAZUUP010000302.1:0-2999 GCA_964623105.1 uncultured Akkermansia sp. | reverse complement strand
GCCCAGACATTCGTGGGCACCAATGCGCCGGGCACGACGACAAACTTCACGTTCGCAATCAACGGGAGCGGAACGAATCTCGCCCTCCGGGTGGCAGGAGACGCGGTGTCGTTTTCCTACCTTGCCCTCCGTTCGGGGGCGGCGCCCAGCGGGACGACATTTGATTTCATCTCGCGGGTTGGCGGGACGACGAATGCAATCAACCTGCAACTGCCAGAACTGGCCGCGGGCAATTACTTTGTGCAGGTCCGGACCCCGACGGCTTCGGCGGAGCACCCGTTCACGCTGACGTTGCTGACCAATCAGCCCGGGATGCGAACGGAGGCGTTGCCGGTGTTAAAGCGGCTGCCGTTTACGACGACCGGCGCGCTGACACCGGGCGCGTGGCATTACTTTCAGATGGATGTTCCGGCCGGGCAACCGGGCCTGCGTTTCGTGCTGAGTTCGACGGGGTTGGGAAATCCCGACTTGTTCGTCCGGCGTGAAGGGTTGCCGACCGAGTTCAGTTTTGAGCGGGCCAGCCGGGATCAGTCTGTCGATACGATCGTCTATACGGACACCGAGAGCGTGGCGGGGACCTATTTTATCGGAGTTTTTTTGCCCGCGAGCGCGGCGGGGTCGGCCAATTACACGGTCTCCGGAGGCGTGGGGTTTTTGACCGGGTTGACCTGGGATCCGGGAACAGCGCACATGGGAACACAGGTGTTCACCAACACGGGTTCCGGTGGCGGCAACCACTTTTTCAAGATTACGACGCAAGCCGCGGCAGTGGGTGCGTGGCGGACGGCGTTGCGGGTGCTTGGCGGCGAGGCCAATTTGTATCTGCGGCAGGGAAGTTTCTCGAGCAATCCAGGTGATTACTTCCGGAGTTCGACGCGGGTGGGATCGGATGGATTTGTGCTCGATGCGAGTGAGTTTCAGGCGGCGCAGGACTGGTACGTCTGTGTGAGCGATGTGCCGGGGGCGAGTTGGACATTGTTGAGTGGTGATGTGTTCGTGCAGGACTTGGGCGTGCTGGCAGCGGATGGGAGCAGCGGAAGTGGCGCGGTGGAAATGGGGCCGGAAGGAATGCGGTATTTCCGGACGGCGACGACTGCGGACACCTTGGGCTGGCGGCTCTGGCTTAACGGGGCGGGCAACCCGCTGCTGGTGAGAAAAACCACGGTTCCAGGGGTTGCAGCCGGATTAAATGAACTGCAACAGGCGGCACAAATGCTCGTGGTGCCCCCGTACCTGAGCGGTGGTGATTCGTATTTCGTGGGTGTGCCGGGGAATCCGGGCACAACCATCAATCTGGATTCGCGCAAGCAGGCGGTGGCGGACCTGTCGTTCGGCGGGACAACGAACGTGGCCGTCAGCGGGTATGGCTACGTCACGTTTCGCGTACAGGTGCCCATCCAGCAGATTGCCTGGCTGGTGAGCACGCGACCAACGGCGGGCAATCCGAACGTCGCAATCCGCCGCAACGTGGTCCCGAACGAGTGGGAGAACGATGCTTACTCTGAGGCAGGGGGATTGGTGGAGGATTCCGTGTCGCTGGTGCCGCCGACATTGTCCGACGGGACGTTTTTCATCACCGTGTACGGCAGCGGTGCCTATTCGTGCGCTTTGGAAAACGGGAATCCGGTGATCCGCGATGCCAGTTACATCGGGATGGTGACCAACACGTTGGTCAGCCGGGTGGGTTGGAGCTATTTCCGGGTCACGGATATTGCGTCACAACTCGGCACGTTAGGTTGGGAGCTGTTTTTGCAAGGTCAGCCGGCGGGGACTGAGCTGGCGCTCCGGCGCAATGCGGTTCCCGGGCGTTGGAATTACCGAACGGGACAGGGGAGCATTCCCAGCACCGCGGGGTTTGCCGATGTTTCCGCGGCGGACGGCCATTTGCAGCGCCCGGACCACCAGGCCGACATCTGGTACATTGGCGCCTATCACAGCGCAAGCGCGCTGGGGCCGTTTGTCTTGAATACCCGGGCACTGACTGGCAGCACGATCGGGTTCGATGGGGGCACGACCAACGTGGTGAACCAGCCGGTGGGCCGGTGGAACTATTTCCGGGTGGATGTGCCGGCGGGGGCCCTGGGCTGGGAGGTGCGATTGCGCAATGTGACCAGCGGTGATCCGAAGCTGGTGATCCGGCGGGACCGGCTGCCAAACGGGTTGGGCACGATTTTTGGAGCTTACCCTCACACGCAGACGACGTGGCCGAGCGGGTTGCAGTGGGGGCCTTATAGCGATTGGACGGGGTTACCCAATTCAGCCACGGGTGTAGATGAGAGCGGGAGGACCTTCGGGGCGGGGATGAATTCGCCGCTGGAACCGGGCACTTACTATATAGGCATCAGTAACGGTTCAGGATCGGGAGCCATGACGTACACCTTGGAGAGTCGCGGCATTGGTGACGGATTCGCGATTCCCGTAACTCCCGTGAACTTCTCCGGGGCCGGGAGCAGCGTCAGTGTTGCAGCTCTGCCACCGCGCGGGACGGCTTATTATCGGGTGAACGTGCCGGCTGGCGCGGCGAGTTGGAAGGTGCGACTCAGCCAGTCGGCGGGCGAGAGTCTGTTGCTGGTCCGGCCGGACGCGATACCGAACATTGGATGCGGTCGGTTTCCAGATGCCGTGGGCAGTGTCATGCAGAAGGATGGTCCGGAGCATTTCCTCCTGCTGCCGCAGGGGAGCGAGACGGCTTTGCCGGGCGGAACCTACTATTTGGCCGTCGTGAGCGAGGGACTCGCACCGGATCGGGGACGTAACCAGGTGGGGACGGGCAATGCTGCGTTCACGATCGCGAGTCTCGGTGTGGCTCCGGTCACGGGTATTGGCACTTTGGGCACGCCTTCGGACCCACCGTTGGTCATCACCAACACTCTGGCGGGTGGTGAGAGCGGCATTTATCAATTCACGGTGCCGCCGGGGACGTTGAGTTTCGAGGCTTCGATTGAATTGTAAACGGGAAGAGGGAGTTTTAGCGTGCGGGCTGGGGATTTGTCGGTTTT
>CAZUUP010000301.1:0-7359 GCA_964623105.1 uncultured Akkermansia sp. | reverse complement strand
GCTTCGCGATGCCAAAGTCGGCAATCTTCACGCGGCCGTCTTTGTCGAGCAGGAGGTTTTCCGGCTTGATGTCGCGGTGAACGATGCCGTGCTCGTGCGCGTATTGCAGCGCTTCGCAGACGGGCGGCACCACCGCGAGCGCCTGCTCGGGTGTGAAGCGGCCGGCCTTCATCGCCTGGCGCAGATTCACCCCGTCCACGAACTCCATCAGCAAATAGTAGAAGGTGGTTCCGGGTTGAGGGTTTTGGGTTTCGAGTTTGGGGTTTGAGGTCGCGGCTTGCGCGGGAGGACGCGACGGCGGCGGTTGCACGCCGTCGGCACGGGCGACGCCGAAGTCGTGGATGGTGACAATGTGGGGATGGCTGAGGGCGGCCAGGGCGCGGGCTTCGCGGGCGAAACGCTCGGCGAACTGCGGGTCGGTCACGCGCTGGGGCGCGAGGAGTTTGAGGGCGACGAAGCGGTCGAGGGATTTTTGGCGGGCCTTGTAAACCACGCCCATGCCGCCCTGACCGATGAGTTCGAGGATTTCGAGTTGTGGAAACGCGGCGGCGACGTCCGCCAGCGGCGGTGGCGAAGGGCGGTCCGGCGCGGCTGCGGGCACAGACCCGCCGGCGTCCGTGACATGGCCCACCCCCGCGAGCAGGCAGGCAGGGCACAGTCCCCCGGGCGCTGCGGACGGGATGCTGGCGCCGCAAACAGGACAATGGCTGTCTGATTTGTTCATCACGGGTATTCCTGAGGGAATCGCGGTCCAAGGTTACAAACTTTCTTTGCCAGCGCACGCATTGACGGGGCGAAGCGGCGACCGGCAATTCCCGCCATTCACCATTGACCCACCGGACCGCGCCGGTAATCTACTTTGGTCCCAGAAATCACAGGCACAATTCAACTTATGAAAACAGAACCGAACTCCAGTTCGCAACCCGCCGACACCCGGCGCGGTTTTCTCAAGAAGGCCACCGGCGCCGCGGCAGCAGTCGCCAGCGTCAACTTCTTCAAAACCCCGGTTTACGGTCAGAATCAGGCTCCCTCGGCCAATGTCGCGGGCGCCAACAATCGCCTGCTCATCGGGCACATCGGCGTTGGCGGTCAGGGCACCAATGCCCACGTCCGCAACGTCGTCAAATACGGCAAGGAAAACAACGTCGTCCCCGTTGCCGTCTGCGACGTCTCCAAAACCCGGATCGAAACCGCTTCCAAGGTCATCACCGACGGCGGCTTCGATCAACCCAAGGCTTACGAGGATTACCAGAAGCTGCTCGAACGGAAGGACATTGACGCCATCTACTGCGCCACGGTCGATCACTGGCACACCAAGATTTCCGTCGCCGCGCTCCAGTCCGGCAAGCACGTGTATGTCGAGAAGCCGATGACCCGTTACCTCGGCGAGGCCTTCGAGATTTACGACGCCGTCAAGGCCACGGGCAAAATCCTTCAGGTCGGCTCCCAGGGATGCTCCGACCAAAAGTGGCACAAGGCCGCCGAACTCATTCGCGCCGGCAAAATCGGCCCGGTCGTCATGTCCCAGGGTTCCTACATGCGCAACAGCCCGAAGGGCGAATGGAACTACGCCATCCAGAAATGGTGTACGCCCGAGGATCTCAACTGGGCGATGTGGATGGGCAATCAGATCAAGAACCGCAAGCCCTTCGATCCCGACCATTATTTCCGCTGGCGCAAATACTACCCCTACTGCTCCGGCCTGCTCGGCGATCTCATGCCGCACAAGCTGCACCCGTATCTGCTGGCCACCGGCCATCCTGAGCTCCCCACCCGCCTCTCGTCGCTGGGCAACAAGAAGCTCCAAACCGACAAGCACACGCCCAACACCTACGAACGCGACGTGCTCGAGATCGTCCAGATCATCGCCGAATTCCCCAGCGGCATGGTCATGCACATGACCTCCAGCACCGTCAGCGAGGAAGGGACCCAGGAGTTGATCCGCGGCCACAAGGCCACCCTCACCATGGCGGGCAACAAGGTGGAACTCAAACCCCAGCGCCCGTTCGTCGAGGAAATCGACCCCTACACCAGCGAACCGTTCCCGGCGGAAAGCGTCCCGGCGCATCACAAAAACTGGTTCGACTCCATCCGCGCGAACAAGCAACCGAACGCCGGCATCGACCTTGCCGTGCGCGTCCAGACGGTCATCTCGCTCGCCGAAATGTCCGAGCGCCTCAACATCATGTGCCTCTTCGACGAGAAGACCCGCAAGATCACCACCGGCGACGGGCGCGAGGTCAAGCCCATCACTTACGGCACGCTCGAAGCCTCCTGAGCGACCGATTATTCACGAAACGGGTTTCGCGCTCACCTGCGAAACCCGTTTCTTTTTGCCCGCAACCCCGCCGGACCCGCTCGAACCAGGCCCAACCCCGCCTTCGCCCGACCGGAAACCGTTGTCGCACGTGAAATCCCGCCCCGCCCCGCCCTCCGTCTTCCTCGCTCGCAAGGCGATGGCGACCCGTTTCGAAATGCTCCTTCACGGGGCCGACCCCGTTTCGCTGCGTGCGGCCGCGGAAGAGGCATTCTCCGAAATCGAGCGCCTCGACCGGGAACTCAGTTTCTATCACCCCGGCAGCCAGGTGAGCCGGATCAACGCCCGCGCCGAACACGAACCCGTGCCCGTCGAACCCGTCGTCTTCCAACTCCTGCTCGCCGCCGTCCGCATTCATCGTGAAACCGCCGGTGCCTTCGACATCACCATCGGCCCGCTCATGCACGCCTGGGGATTGACCGGTGCCGGAGGCCGCATCCCCACCCGCGCCGCCCTGGCCGCCGCCCGGCAGCGGACCGGTTTGCAGCACGTCCAACTCGATCCCGACAACTTCACCGTCCGGTTCACACGCCCCGGTCTTCAGATTGACCTCGGCGCCATCGGCAAAGGCTTCGCGCTCGAACGCGCCGCCCAAATTCTGCGCGAACTGGGAATCACCAGCGCCCTGCTCCACGGCGGTACCAGCACGGTCTGCGCCATCGGACATCCTCCTGATGCCCCGGCCTGGAACATCGGGATCGACACGCCGCCCGCCCGGTCGCACAAATCCGCTCCGCCCAAGACTCCCATCCTCGCCGTCATCCCGCTGCGCGACACCTCACTCTCCGTGTCCGCCGTGTGGGGAAAATCTTTCGCCGCGCGCGGCCAGACGTATGGCCATGTCATTGATCCCCGCTCCGGAAAGCCCACCCGTCGCGCGCAACTCGCCGCGATTGTCCACCCTTCCGCGACCACCAGCGACGCCCTGTCCACCGCCCTACTGACGCTCGGCCCGCCCGGTCTCAAACTCCTCCTGAACCACCACCCGGAAATCCAGGCCCTCGTCGCCCGGGAACCCCGCTCCGGTCAGACTCCCCGCGTCACCACCCACGGCATCGTACCGCGCGCAGCATGAGCGAGATTTCCGCCGTCCACTCCCCGCCGGTTCACAACATGCCACTCGCCTTCAGCAACGCCTCCTGCACCAGTTCGTCCTCCGCCGGTGTCACGCCCAACGGTTTCCCGTCGCGGACACACGCCGCCAGTTCGGCGAATTCCGGGGCGTACCGTTGATATGGCGGGAATTGAATCGTCTGGCTTCCCTTCGCATACGGACCGGCCGCTTTTGCCAGATCCACCGTCAAAACCGGCTGTTCCAGCGGCTTGACGACCGCCAGCCCGTTGGTTCCCTGCACCTCGAACGTCCGGTGCGCCCCCGCCACAGGCTGCATCGTCGCGCTGCTGATCACGCCAATCGCCCCCTTGAAATCGAACACCGCCACGCAATTGTCCGCCAACCCGTCCCCTTCCCTGCCATCGTGCCGCAACACCGGCGTCACCTTGGCGTGCTTGCCCAGCAATCGCACCATCGGATCGATCAGGTGACATCCCAGCTCATACATCGTGCCGCCGGCAATTTCGCCGAACGACCGCCGTGCCGCTTCGTTCAGGCTCGTGTTGATCACTCCGCGCACCGCGAACACCTCCCCCAACCACCCTTTCCGCGCCGCTTCCAGTGCGGCGTTGATGCCCGGATTGAACCGCCACATGTAACCCATTTGCATCAACACCTGCTTCTCGCGGGCGATCCCCAGCAACTCCCGAAACTCCATCAGCGTCACCGTCGGCGGCTTTTCAATGTGGATGTGCTTGCCCGCTTCCAACGCCATTTTCGCCAGCCGATACCGATCCTTCGCGTCGCACTCCACCGCCACCACTTCACTTCCCGCCAGCACCTGCTCGGGCGTGAGCAATCGCGCCCCCAGCTTCGCCGCGGCAGCCCCCGCCGCCGCATCCGGCTCGAATACTCCCGCGCACTCCCAATCTGCCGAACCCAGCGCCAGCTTCACCTTGGGCAACCCATGGGAATGGCGGCAGCCCAAAAATCCGATCCGCAACCGGCGCGCCGCCGCCCCAAACGCCACCGGGACAACCCCGCCCGCCACCGCCGCCAGCCGGATAAACTCTCGTCGTTTCATATCTGGTGTGTTCCCGAAATTTTGCCTCGATCATTGCCCGCAAACACCGCGCCAGCCTGCCATCTACAAGCGGATGTAAACCCGTCGTTGGTGCAAAAACCGCGCCAGCAAAACCGCCAGCGCCAGCCCCACGATCGAAATCACGATGTCGCCCATCCCCTTGGCAAAGGTTGCGTCCAGCAGGCGTTTCACATCCCCGCCCACCAACCGCGCGGCGACCTTGCCATAGCCCCCGAGCAGATTCCCCAGCACGTAAATCGTGATGGGATTCAGCCCCACCCACACAAACGGCGCACACCACCGCTGCCACTTGCAGACATCCACCACCCCGTAAAACAGCGCCAGCAGCAGCGCGCTGTATCCCCCCGCCACCAGCACAAACGACGACGTCCATATCTTCTTAACCACCGGAAACTGCGTTCCCCAGAGAAACCCCAGCAACACCGCCGCCAGCCCGAAGGACGCCAGGTAAATCAATTTCCACCGGTCGCAAAACTCCCGGCTGCGCAGCAGCAATCCTGCAAACACCCCCAGCAGACACGTACCCACTGCCGGCAGCGTGCTCAGCAGTCCCTCCGGGTCCCAATACGTGTCGTATTTCTTGCCGGGGAGAAACTGAAAGTCCACGTGATTGGCCAGATTATATCCCGGCTCACACCGGCCGCTCACCCGGTTGCTTGTGTTCAAAAAAAGCGCGTGAACATTGGTCACCCCCGTCGCTGCTGCCAACCGGCCAACATTCTCCCGGTCCAGCCGGATGTCCCGAATCGGAACCCAGCTCATTAGCGCCCAATATCCCAGCAGAATCGCCGCACAAATCCCCGCCAGCGCCCGCACCGGAAAGAAGCAAAACAGCAGCCCTGCTCCGCAATACGCCAGAGCGATACGTTGGAGCACTCCGAGCAACCGTATCTCCGGCCACGCCGCGCTCAGCCCGCCCGAGTAAAACACGCCCACCGCAAACAACAGCGCGCTGCGCCCCAAAATCCGCCGGATCGCCGCCGGCCTCCCCTGCTCCGCCAGGATGCGCGTCAACGACCACACCATCGAAACTCCCACGATGAAGACGAACAGCGGGAAGATCAGGTCGTAGAAGGCAAATCCCGCCCATTCCTTGTGCTCCAACTGCCCGGCGATCCAGCGCAAAACGGCCGATTCGCTGTCCTTCCCCGGCGCCCGCACCACCGCGCCCGCACCCATGATCCACAGCATGTCAAAACCCCGCAGCGCATCGAGCGAGAGCAGCCGTTCGCTGCTTGCCGAAGGCGATGTCGGGACGGCAGGCGTCATGGGATTGGCCCCCCGGTTAACGGTCTAGGCAATCAATCACCGTCTTGAGATGCATCAGGCTCATGCCCACGCTCTCCGGGGCCAGCTCCGGCGTTTCCTCGTTGCCGGCCATGAGAATCTCCAACAGCGCCGTCAGCAAGTGCCGCTGGTTGTAAGTCGCCAGCATCCGCTCGTTGGCCTCCGCGAACTGCGCCTCGGACGATTCATCGAGACTCATCAGCGTCTGCAAATTGGCGTCATCCGCCGCCACCACGACTTCCTCGCCCGCCGACGGCAACCCCCCGCGTTCCCCCGACAACACCTCATATGTCAGCAGCCCCAGGTAAATCAGGTCGCCCCGGCGCTCCTCCTCGACGAACTCCTCGTCGCCCACCAACAGGTAGGTCATCAAGTGCGGCTGCTCCTCGCTGAACCGCTTGAAGCGCGGCTGCAACTCGTTTTCGTCCAGGGCTTCGAAACGCTCGATGATCGGTTCGACAACTTCGCGGGGGATGGTTTTCATGACATTTGGACTGACAACCGACGGCCACACCAATTCGCGGGGCACGCCCCCGCAAGGTGGCATCAAAAGCTAATCTTGCGCCGCTCGGGCGCCGCCTGCTGCCGGAAAAAGAGGGCCACATGGCCGACGCGCTGGATCAGGTGACAGTCCACCTTGGCCGCCAGTTCCGGCGCCAGTTCGTCCTTCTTGTCCTTGAAGTCGCCGAAGCGCACCTTCACCAACTCGTGCATGTCCAGCGCCTCGTTCAGCCCCTTGACGAATGAGTCCGTCACCCCGTTTCGCCCAATCACCAGCACGGGATCCAACCGCTGGCCGATGGACTTGAGTTTGCGGACCTGGGTCTTGGTCAGTTCAGCAGGCATGATCAAATCAGTTGGCGGACACAATCGATGGGGAGGAGGCGGTTGCGGACGCCGAAGCCCGTCCGCGGCTGGAATTCAATGGAATTCAATAAACGTGCCCGGCGTTTTCCGACACCACTCACAGCCGTTTCACGCGGATGTTCCGGTAACGAACGACACTCTTGGGGTCGTGCGCCTGCAACGCGAAGGTGCCTTCGCCCAGCTTGCGCGGGAAATCTTTCCCCGGCTTGTAATCCGCCGGCTCGGCATACTCCATCACGGTCTTGCCATCGATCTTTACGGTCACCTGATTGCCCTTCACGATCACGTGCTGAGTCCACCAAGTGTTGTCCTTGGCGGCAGACTCCTTGACGTTGACGACGTCATAAAGACTCCCGGTCTTCTTCCAATCACCGTGCGTGTTGTTCACCTGCGTCTCGAAACCCGCCTTCGGCCAGCCGGTCTCCTGATACTGGGTGTGGAAGTAAATCCCCCCGTTAGATCCCGGACCGGTCATCACCTCCACCTTGAGTTCAAAATCTTTGAACGGCTTCTCGTCACCCACATAGTAGAGGTGGTTCCGGTTTCCCCGGGCCACAAACGCGCCTTCCTCGAGTTTCCACGTGTCCTTGTTTTCGTTGGCCATCTTCCAGCCGGCGAAGCTCTTGCCGTCCGTGATGCTGATGAAACCCGCCTCCCCATCCGCCGCGCGCGCGCTTAGCGAAACAACCGCGGTGAAAATCGCCGCAAGAAACATTTTCTTCATGGCGC
>CAZUUP010000300.1:0-7385 GCA_964623105.1 uncultured Akkermansia sp. | reverse complement strand
TGTAGGCCGCGTGCCCTCACGCGGCGGTTCTCGAGAGTTTTCAAACACGCTCTTACCACCTCAACACCCGCCATCCCTTCCCCGCAAACGCCCCCCGCGCCCCGTCCGGGTCCACCGTCGCCAAAAAACTCGGCGGTGCCCACGCCGGACCCGCGACCTTTTCGCCGCCCGGCACCAACCCCGGCCCCAACCATCCCTTCACCAACCGAAAGATCTCATACCCGTTGCTCTCCAAGAATTTCGTCACCGGCGTCGGATACTCCCCGTGCTCCTCAAAGACCACGTGCCGAATCCGCCGAGCCCGCAACAACCCCGCCGCCCCCCGCAACACCGACAATTCTCCCCCTTCCACATCCAATTTCAACACATCGAATCGATCTACATCGTTACAGACTACATCCAAACGCACCAATTCCACCGAAAACCGTGTTTCCTGCTCATTCACCGCCCCTCCAGCCCCCGCCAACGACGAAGTTCCTCGATTCATCCCAAACTCCTTCGGTTGGACCAAAACAGCCTCCCCCTCCGTCTCCCCCACTGCCTTCCCCACTACCCGCACCGACAAGCCAGCTTTCCCCCAGAGATTTACGTTGCCTTTCAATTCCTCCACCAACTCTGGGTGCGGCTCAAAACTCCAGACCTGCCCCACCTCACCAACCCGCCACGCCATCACCCCCGTCATGTAGCCAATATTGGCTCCCGCATCAATCGCCCGATCCCCCGGCTTCAGCAATCTTGCCAGCGTTTCGCTCACCGTTAAGTCGTATAATCCCGTTTCCCAGATAGCTTTACCGATAATTTCATCCGGATGAATCCGCAGCCGCATCCCCCACGGCAACGTCACCACCTCCTCCTGAGCATGACACCCAAACCGCCGCTGCACCCGCCGCAGCACCTGCCCCGGACGGCACAGATACTCCGGTTTCTTTAAGTAATCGATAACGCTCATCGCAATCGCGTCCAACCGCGACCGAATTCTACCAAATCTCCGTCCGTCGTCAGCACAATCCCGCTGCAACGGCACAAATCCGTCCCCACTCAAGCCCCAGCCTCAACCCGCCGTCCGTACCTTGGACCTCCCCGCCCCACCAGCCACACGCGCTGAAGGCGGAGGCAAAGTCCAAGATCAACTCGAATCATGCCGCCCACATCGCCAAGCCAACTCAGCCCGACTCCCACCCAATCCCGGACCACACCCTTCCTCCCAGCAGATTCAGGGAGACCAGCAGATGCCGACGAATGCAATCCACCCGCCCGATCCGAATCAGAAATCTGCTGACCTCCCTGAATCTGCTGGAAAACAAAACTCGCGACACCATCCGCCATAATCCCGCTTTAAGCGCGACTTTTTGAAAACCGCCCCCGATGCTCCCCCCGCCGACCATGCGCACCCTGCGGAAGTTCACGCCCCACCGCCAACGCCCCCCGCTCTGTCGCCGACGCAGCGCTACACCCGCTCCCGCCGTCCGCCTCCCATGAGTTTCCCCGCCGCCAAGCAATCCCCCGCCGCCCCCGCCCCGGCGAAAATCCTCTGGACCTCCTGCGTCGGCGAAATCGGCGGCGCCGAGGTGTACCTCCTGAACTTCCTCCGCCACCTCGACCGCACCCGTTTCCAACCCTTCGTCTTCCAACTGCGTCCCGGCCCCCTCACCGACCGCCTCCGCGAACTCGACGTCCCCGTCCACGTCCACACCGCGCACCGCATGCGCAACGTCCCCGCCGTCGCCGCCACCATCCTCGCCCTCGGCGCCGTACTTCGAGAGCAACAAATCGACCTCGTCCACGACAACGGTTTTCGCGCCCATGTTTACGGCGGCCTCGCCGCATGGTCCCGCGGACTCCCCGTCGTCTGGACCGTCCACACCGCCGAGCGCCCCGGCCTCGCCACCGCCGCCATTCATCGCATCCCCGCCGCCCACGTCGTCGCCAACTGCGCCCGCACCGCCGGTTACTTCATCGACCGCGGCCACCTCACCAGCCTCATCTGGCCCGGCGTGGACGCCGCACGTCTCGCCCGCGGCACCCCGCGCCACACCCTCGCCGAACGCTACGGCCTCGATCCCGCCGGCCGCTGGATCTGCATGGCCGCCCGCATGCAACGCTTCAAAGGCCAGGAGTACTTCCTCCGCGCCCTCGCCGCCCTCCCGCTCGCGCACCGCGATGTTCAGGGCATCATCATCGGCGGGGAAATGTTCGGCCTCGAAACCGGCTACCTCGAAGAACTCAAAAATCTCGCCCGCAAACTCGGCCTTGCCCACCGCGTCCGCTTCCCCGGTTTCATCAGCGACCCCGATGTCCACGGCCTCCTCGCCGCCAGCGAACTCGTCCTCCATCCCGCGCTCGACGAAGACTTCGGCCTCTCCGTCGCCGAAGCCCAGACCCTTGGCCGCCCCGTCCTTGCCTTTGCCAGCCACGGCCCCAGCGCCATCATCGCCGACGGCCAGACCGGCCGCCTCGTTCCCGTCGGCGACCAGGCCGCCCTCGACCGCGCCCTCGCCGAACTTCTCGCCCAACCCGCGCTCCTGCGCACCTGGGGCGAGGCCGCCCGTACCCGCGCCCCGCAACTCTTCGGCATCGAACCCCTCACCCGCCAACTCGAACGCATCTACGCAACTTGTCTCCCCGCGCGTTTTCGCGAATGATCCTGGAAAATCGCGAGAGACACCAAATGACCACCGCCTTCCAGCAACGATCCGCCCCGCTCTCGATCGGTCATGGAGCCGCGCAAGAAGCTCAAAGCTCAAAGCTCAAAGCTCAAGGGAAGACGCAAGCGCCAATAGAGACATCGCAGTTTTTCGCACCCGGATTGGCCGACGGCGGCCGTTCTCCCTCACCCCACACCTCTCCCGCTGGGAGAGCGAGCCGGTTCGCCCGTTCTTCGCCAACCCACACGCCGCCTCTCCGCCGAGCACGGCCACCAATTCTCCCTCTCCCAGCGGGAGAGGGCCGGGGTGAGGGAGAACGCGTCCATAACTCCGGAAAGGCGCACCCACTCCGCGGTCAGCCGTTCACCTGGCAAGAAACTGGGATACGTCCCACACCAACGGCCAAGCCGTGGCAGTGCGTTTTGCAATCCCGCAACGATTCAGACTCCTCAATCCAGCCGCTTTCCCGCCCGAGCTGTAAAACCCCCTCTTTGGATGGCCATGGTTGCAAAGGTTTTTACCCGGCCCCTGATAACCAGCGGCACCTCCGTCTCCCTCGCCCCGTGAGGCACGAACGCGGAGAGGGCCGGGGACAGGGGTGCTTTATCCTTGCGAGCGGCCCCACCGTCCCGAACACCTCCCCTGCCCCATTCCACCATGCGGCTAGCGCACCGCGAGTCACGGCGCGAACGCCCCGAACCCTCCCACCGCCCAAGGCCAACACTGTCCCCAACGCCGCCCCGCAGGCATCCCCGCCAACGCCGCCCCGCGCGCTCTCAGGACCAGCCTCGAAACGCGTCCCGCCTAACCCCGCCCCTTGGTCCTTTGCCCCGTTGCTCCTTCCCTTGAGCTTTGAGCTTTACCCTTGGTCCTTCCCCCCTCGGTCCTTTCCCCCCTGATGCTCCCTCCTTCCCACAAACTTCCCACGCTCGCCCCCGCGGCCCCGCGACCGTCCGTCGCCGAGAAGTTCCTCGGCTTCCTGCGCTCCGGCCCCGTCGTCAACGGCATCGTCGCCCTCGCCATCACCGTGGGCTTCTTCCACGGCTGGCTCAAAAACCACTACCCGCATCCCGTCGTCACCTTCCTCTTCGACGCCATGCTCATCGTGGCCCTCGCCTTCGTGTTTCTGCAGAAGGCCGGTGGACAATCCTTCATCCCCCCGGGCTCCGTCGGCAACGCCCTTCGCCTCCTCTATTTCACCTGTTTCCTCTATCTCCTCATCCCCTTCGACCCGCCCCTGCTCGTCTCCCTTGCCGCGCTTCGCGGCTGGTGCTTTGCCACCCTCACCTTCGGCCTCGGCTACCACCTCACCCGCAACCTCACCCAAGTCAAAGGCTACTTCTACATCCTCATCCTCCTCGGCGTCATCGTCTCGATCTACGGCATGCAACAGTCGCCCGAAGAAATCAAAAAACTCATCGCCGACGACCCCGACTACGCCAGTCGCTACATCACCAGCTTCTACGCCTCCAGCAGCGGCGCCGGCCAGATGCGCACCTTTTCCACCTTCGTCTCCGCCGCCGCCTTCGGCAGCACCCTCGCCAACGTCATCATCTTCGCCGTCGCCCTCCTCTCCTCGCCCGACACCTCCAAGACCGAGCGCCGCATCATCCTCCTCAGCATCCTGCCCATGACCTACGGCATGATCCTCAGCGGCTCCCGCACCTCCCTCATCACCCTCGGCGTCGGTCTGCTCCTCATCGCCTGGTACCGCCGAAATCTGATCAACTTCATCGTCCTTCCCGCCGCGCTTTTTGTCGGCCTCAAGCTCGCCTCCATCGCCACCTCCGGTGCCGCCGCCGAGCGCTTCGCCGAAGTCCTCAAACTCGAAGACGTCTTCTGGCGCAATTACATCCCCTTCGAAATCGGTCTCAAATTCATGTCCGACAATCCCTTCGGCGGCGGCCTCGGCAAAAGCGGCTACAGCATCCCCTTCTTCCTCTCGCGCCGCACCGGCTACAGCGACTTCACCCAGGCCGACGGCGACATCGGACGCCTCATGGTGGACATGGGCATCGTCGGACTCCTCGTCTTCGGCTGGCTCCTCTGGGCCGGCCTGCGCAGCGGATACCGCCACCTCAAACTCCTCCACCAAACACCCCTCAGCACCATTGCCCTTCCCAGCGCCGCCTGCTTCCTCATGTCCGTCATCGGTTTCCCGAGCGGCTCCCCCTTCCTCGGCATCCCCCTCGGCGTCATGACCTGGTTCTTCCTCGGCACCCTCCAGAAACTCGCCGACCAACACGCCGAAAACCCGACTCCCGAATCCACGCCACCCGCCGACGCCACCCCGCCCGCCCCGCAAAAGAAATTCTACTACTACCAACCGGAAAAAACTCCGCGCCCGCAACCATGAACCGACCCTCCCCTTTTACCTTTTGCCTTTTGCCTTTTGCCTTCCCCACCTCCCCTTTTACCTTTTGCCTTTTGCCTTTTGCCTTCCCCACCTCCCCTTTCGCCTTTTGCCTTTTGCCCTTTGCCTTTCGCTCTTCGCCCTCCGCCACTCCATGAAAGTCGCCCTCGTCGTCCACGACTTCGACGCCAACTTCGGCCACGGCCGCTACGCCGTCGAACTCGCACGCCGTCTCGCCCCCCACTGCGACCTCCACATCTACGCCAACCGTTTCGCCCCCGTCCCCGAATCCCACCTCTCCTACCAGCGCGTCCCCGCCCTGCGCACCAACGCCCTCAGCACCGTCCTCACCTTCCTCCCCGCCGCCGAACACCTCCTCCAACGCCAGCACTACGACCTCATCCACGCCCAAGGCCTCACCTGCTGGAACGCCGACCTCATCACCGGCCACATGTGCAACGCCGCCAAATACCCGCGCCTCCCTCCCACCACCCTGCGCCAGCGCCTCTTCCCCCTCGTCGTCATCCCGCTCGAACGCCGCTTCTTCCAACAATCCCGCGCCCGCCATCTCATCGCCATCTCCCGCGTCTTCGCCGACGAAATCCGCACCCACTACGACTGGCACCGCCCCACCAGCATCATTTATCACGGCACCGACACCGACAGCTTCCGCCCCGCCGCCAACCCCGCCGAACGCGCCGCCGACCGCTCACATTTCAATCTCCCACCCCACACCTGGACCTGGCTCTTCATCGGCGAAGCCGTCAAAGGCCTCCGCGAAACCCTCGAACAACTCCCCGCCTTTCCCAACGCCGAACTCCTCGTCATCACCCGCTCCCAACTCGACCCCTACCGCGACCTCGCCCACCGCCTTGGCGTCACCCCGCGCGTCCGCTTCCACGGCTACGAACCCCAACCCGCCCGCGCCTACCGCGCCGCCGACGTCCTCGTCTATCCCTCCGACTACGATCCCTTCGGCCTCGTCGTCGCCGAAGCCATGGCCACCGAACTGCCCGTCATCATTGGTCAAAACATCGGTGCCGCCGAATGGATCCAACCCGGTCGCAACGGCCTCCTCTGCGACCCCGCCCAACCCGCCACCCTCCGTACCGCCCTCCAAACCCTCGCCGGAAACCCCACCCTCGCCCGCCAACTCGGCCCCGCCGCCCGCGCCACCGTCCAACAAAACAGTTGGGACACCTGCGCCACCGCCACCTTCAACCTATACGAACAACTCCATCGCAACCGAACCTCCACCACCTAATCCCGCCCCATTCCCCTGCCGACCACACCCCCTTTGAGCTTTGAGCTTTAGCCTTTGAACTTTCCCCCCATTACTTTCCTCATCCACGGCCGCTCCGACAGCATCGAAGCCACGCGCGCCCGCGGCCTCACGCAACAGTACCCCGCCGAAAACCTCCGCTTCCTCTTCCGCGAAACCACCCGCTCCGCCACCGCCCGCCACTGGCGCGCCGACCTCCACTTCCATCCCCCCGAACTCCTCTACGTCCTCAACACCGCCCTGCCCGGCGCCCTCCTCGCCCTGCGCGAAAACCTCCGCCAGCGCCGTCCCTACATTCTCGACACCGGCGACGTCATCTACGAAATGGCCCGCGCCTCCGGCATCAACGGCGGCTGGCGGTTGCCCTTCCTGAAACTCATCGAAACCCTCGCCCAACGCCGCGCCCGCGCCATCGTCGTCCGCGGCACCCGCCATCAGGAACACCTCCAAAAACTCGGCTGCAAAAACGTCTCCGTCCTCCGCGACAGCTACCTCCCCCCGCCGCCCACCACGCCCGCCGACCTCGCAGCGCTCCGCGCCCGCCTTGGTCTTCGCGACCAGTTCATTGTCGGCGTCATGGGTTCCCTCGTCTTCAGCCCCCGCCTGCAAATCTGCTACGGCTGGGACCTCCTCCGCGCCCTCACCGAACTCCGCGACCTACCCATCCACGGACTCATCATCGGCGACGGACCCGGACGCCCCTGGCTCGAAGCCCAGGCCCGCCTCCACGGCGTCACCAACCGCGTCACCTTCACCGGTCGCATCCCCTACGCCGAAGTCCCGCTCCACCTCCAACTCATGGACATCGCGCTTTCCACTCAAACCAACAACCTTCCCGGCCAGGTCCGCACCACCGGCAAACTCCCCGAATACATGGCCGCCGCGCGCTTCATCCTCGCCACCCGCGTCGGTGAAGCCGCCCTCCTCCTCCCTGACCCCATGCTCCTCGAATACACCGGGGCCGTCGATTCCACCTACCCCCACCGCCTCGCCCAACGCATCCGCGCCCTCCACCGCGACCCCGCCACCCTCGCCCTCCGCCACCAACTTCCCGCTGAGAGCGGGTTAGGCGGCGGCCCGGGTGGTCGTGGTGGTCGTGGTGGTC
>CAZUUP010000299.1:4110-7387 GCA_964623105.1 uncultured Akkermansia sp. | reverse complement strand
ATGGGATACTCGAATAACATGGCGGTGGGTCGGGTGGTGATCAACGGAGATAGCACAAGCCGGGTGGTCTTCAGCCCGTTGACGCCGGGGAGCGCGATCTACATTGATTACATTGATTTCACGGGAGTCGCGGCGAATTACTCGCAATTGACCAATGCCTTGGTGATTGATCCGGGAATGACCGTGTATTTCGCGGGTGCGAGCCTGCCGGTGGACCAGTTGGATGGACAGTTTGGCGGCCGGCTGCGGTGGGTGCGCGATTACGCGGGAGCGAACTCGTCGGCTGACATCCTGCTGCCTGGCGGTGAGAGCGTCAAGGTCAACGCGGCCCTGTTGGACAGTGCCATCGTCGATTCCGATGCGGACGGCGTGCCCAACCGGTTTGACATCAGTCCGTTTGACGGTATGTCGATGAAGGTAGCCCTCACCCCGCCCGGTCCGGTGCGGTTCGCGTTGATTTCGTGGGAGTCGGCGGCACAGACGGTTTATCGGATTGAGGCTGCGCCGTCGCTGACCACGCCGCTGCCTTGGCCGTTGCTGCGGTTTTTCACGAATTCGACGCCCTTCAATTCCTTGGCGACGATTCAGGATCCGGTGCCCACAAACGGTTCCCCGCGATTCTACCGGATTCTGTATACTCCGTGACCTATGGAGAAGCCGGATGCTGGTTGGGTGGGATTGGCAGTTGATTAATCGGGGCTATGCCCTGCGCAAACGACATGACGGGATCACAGAAAACGAGCCGAAGCACGGGAGAGTTCGGCTGGCTGGCCGTGCTGGCGGCGTTGCTACTCGCTTGGGTGGGCCCGGTGTTGGCGGCGGGCGCGGAGTCGGCTCCGACTGCGGCCCGGGCGGTGGTCAATTTTTCGACGCTGGCGGGCGGATCGGCGGCGGCGCAGGCTGGCGATTTCGACCGTGGTCGGTCAGGAAATCGCAACCGGGTGGCGGCGTCGCCGCTGCCCTCGGCTACCTTCCAAGGCTTGGTGGACAATCAAACCTCGATCCCTCCGGACACGCACGGGGCGGTGGGGACCAATTACCTGATGGCGGTTGCCAACGGGTCGGTGCAAATTCAGACCCGGTCGGGAAGCGTGGTGAGTTATGTGACGCTGAGCGACTTCTGGCAGAGTGTGTTTACAAACAACATCACCGATGTTTTTGATCCCAAGGTGCTGTATGACGAGACCCGGGATCGTTTTGTTTTCACCGCATGTTATTCCCGGTTTGACACCAACTCATCGGTCTTGATTGGCGCGAGCGCGACGGGTGATCCGACAGGCAACTGGTTTTTGTACCGGGTAACGGCGGACGCTACGGGTGTGACTTGGGCGGATTATCCGAGCATTGGTTTCAATTCGAACTGGGTGGTGGTGTCAATGAACATGTTCGACAACGTGAACGGCCCGTTTGTTGCGGCGCATGTGTACATTTTCGACAAGGCCAATCTTTATGGCGGCGGTGCGGTCGCCAACAACACCCTGTTTGTCAGCCCCGATCCGCAGGCGTTCACCCTGGCACCGGTGGTTAATCACGACGACACGACCGAGATGTACCTGATCGAGAACCGGGGCGGCCAGAGTTTTGGCAATTCCGGGGCGTTGCGCTTGTACTCCATCACCGGGCGGGTGGGGGCGGAGACGGTGAACCCGCGCGGCACGATCGTGGTCCCGCAGGGGTGGAGCGACACGCCCATCGTGGGCAACGCGGATTTTGCGCCGCAGCTTGGGTCGCCGATTCGCATCATGAACAACGATGCACGTATGCAAAATGCGTTGTTGCGGAACGGATCGCTTTGGTGTGCGCAGACAATTTTCCTTCCGCCGGGTGGGGGGACGCGTTCGGCGGCGCAGTGGTTCCAGATCAATCCACGGGGCGGAGGGACGGTGCAGCGCGGTCGGATTGATGATCCGTTCGGACAGGTTTTTCACGCGTTTCCGAGCATTGGCGTGAACCGCAACAACGACGTCTTGGTGGGGTATTCGACCTTCAGCACCAATCAATATGCGAGTGCCAATTACTCGTATCGTCGGGCGACCGACCCGCTGAACACCATGCAGCCGAGCACGCTGCTGAAGGCTGGCGAGGGCCCCTATTACAAGACTTACAGCGGAACCCGGAACCGGTGGGGCGATTACAGCATGACTGTGCCGGATCCGCTTAACGGCTTGGATTTGTGGACGATTCAGGAGTTTGCCGCCGCGCCTGCGGGGGATCCGTCTGTAAACGACAGTGGGCGCTGGGGCACCTGGTGGGGGCGGGTGTCCGGTCCGACGGCGGCGGACGGGGTGTTGGAAGTCACGGTCAATCCGCCTTCGGGTTCCGTCCTCCAAGGCGGAACGCAGCTAGCAATCTCGGTGACGGTGAATGATTCGGTGGCGATTACCAATGCGGTGGTGCGCGGAACCTTCGGTGTCCTCACGAATGTCGTCTTCCCAAACGACGGTCTGGTGCCGGACTTGGTCGCGGGGGACAATGTTTACACGTTGAATGTGACCGTGCCGACCCTCCTGAGCAACAACATGGACCTGACGATCGACGTCAGTGCCCCGGGAAAACTGGATGCCTCGCTCCTGGTAAGTTATCTGGTGCAGTCGCCGCCGCCGAATGACCTTTTCGACAACGGCATTCGCATCCCTGATGGCGGGGGGGTGGTGAGCGGGAACAACACCTTTGCGACATTCGAGGGGCCGGGGGAACCGCAGCACGCGGGTGTTTTCAGCGCCACGAATTCTGTCTGGTGGTATTGGTCGCCGACTAACACCGGGTTGGTGCTGGTGGATACGCTGGGTTCGGCCTTCAACAACGTTGTCGCGGTGTATGCCGGCAACAATGTTTCGAATCTGGTGCTGCTGGCGGCTTCGGATGATACGCCCACGGTGGTCGGCATCCGCCGGCAGCCCCACGTGTATTTCACGGCGACGAATGCGGCGACCTATCGCATTGCCGTGGCGGGTGCCACACCGGCGGATTCCGGTTCCATTGTGCTGCGGGTCGAGCCCGACGGCGTTCCCGACACGAATGCTCCTGTCGTGACGGTGACGAGCCCGCGGAGCGGGTTGGTGACGACAAGCCGCTTTTTGACCTTGACAGGGACGGCGGCGGATTCGGGTAGTGGCGCCAGCGGAATTGCGGCCGTGACGGTCACGGTGAATCGAAACCCGCCGGTGACGGCTCTGGGAACCAACAACTGGACCGCCGACATCCTGCTGGCACCGGGCACGAACACGATTCGGGTGGTCGCCGTGGACAACGCGCAAAATGCCTCGGTGCCCGTCAT
>CAZUUP010000299.1:0-4010 GCA_964623105.1 uncultured Akkermansia sp. | reverse complement strand
ACACGATTCGGGTGGTCGCCGTGGACAACGCGCAAAATGCCTCGGTGCCCGTCATTATCAAAGTGAACCATCTGGTCTTCGATCCCCCGAACGATCTTTTCAGCCTGCCGATCCGGTTGACCAACATGGCTGATCTCTTGGTGGTGCGCACCACCAATGCCACCGCCGAGGCGGGCGAACCGATGCATGCCGGCAAGGTGGGTGGGAAATCGATCTGGTTTTCGTTCCAGCCGCCGTCGGACGGCATTCTTGACATCAACACTTTCAACTCGACGTTCGACACGCTGATGGGGATTTACACCGGCGACCGGGTATTTCGGGCGAGCCTGGTGTCTAGCAATGACAATGCTGGTCCGGGGCTGACCTACAGCCAGTTGAGTCAGCCGTTGCTCGGTGGAGTGAACTACCGCATCGCCGTGGACGGACTGGACGGGACTGCCGGCTTTGTGCAGCTGCAGTATGTGTTTACGCCTGCGGCGGTGGTAAACGTGGTGGTGAGCAACGTGGCGGGGGGCGTCGTGACGCCGCCAGGAAATCTGTATGCCGCCAACATCACGACGCAATTTCTGGCGGTTCCGCGTCCCGATCACGAGTTTGTGATCTGGCAGGGGTCGGTGGACTCTTTGGAAAACCCGCTCCAGCTCACCTTGAACACCAATTACATCTTGTCCCCGGTGTTTTTACCGCACGAGTTCAGCGAAGATTTTGAGTCGGGCAACCTCGCGCGCAGGGCATGGACCAACAGTGGCACCTCCGCGTGGATAGTTCAGACCAACGAGGTGGCGGGTGGAATTTATGCGGCCCGCTCGGCACCGATTGGTAACGGCGGAATTAGCTCCCTGATCCTGACTGCTGCGTTCCGGGATGGTCCGGCAGGGTTCAATTATCGGGTCAGCACCGAGGAGCGGTCGGATTTCTTCAGCTTTTTGGTGGATGGGGTGGTGCAGACCAGCCTTTCCGGTGAAACCGGCTGGCAACGTTACAATTTCCAACTGCCTGCGGGCACACACCGGATCGAGTGGCGCTATCAGAAGGACGGAGGCTTTGCCAGCAATCTGGACGCGGTGTTTTTGGACAATGTGGATCTGCCGCTGGTGGTTCCGAAGACTGCCGATACTCCGGCTGTGCTGGGACGGATTGGGGATAGCGCGGGGAATCCTCAGTTGCGAGTGCGAGGACAGACCAATCAGGTGTATTTGATTCAAGCCTCCACCGATCTTTCCAACTGGCAGACGATTGGAACGAACATAGCGGTTCACGGATACATTCTTTTCCGAGATCCGCAGCCGGCGGGGTTGTATAATGCACGGTATTACCGCGTGCTGGTTCCCTGAAGCCGGTTTGCCAACTTCGGTTTGAAGCTTTGGAGGTCTTTCGGAAAGCCCTTATTTCGGACTTTCGTGCCTGACCGCGTAAGGCTTGGTGCAATTGGAGGTCCGTGTAAACGGGATCGCTGCGCCAAGGACGTCGTGGTGCAACCGCGGGGGCTTTCCGCGGGTAACGCGGGCTGCGTGGGCGGAAGGGTTAACGGGGAAAAGGCGGACCGCGGCGAGGGCCTTACGGATCAATGATCTGCATCTGGTAAGGTGGCGAAAGGCGACAATCACGGGCTTTTTTCGCAAGCTTGTAATACCCGAATTCGACTTTCACCCGGTAATTAAAAAAGTTGGTTCCTTTCGGGACCGGAACCATCGCCGTCCAACGGTCGTTGAACTCGGAAGAAGGCGTCATCGGAAATTCCCGGAAGGTGGCTGAATTGAAACCGGTCTGGATCACCGGGCGGAGCGACCCCGGGATGACGCTGCGCTGGTTGCTGGACCAGCCGATCTCGACCGGATACTGGCCGGCCGCATTGCGGACGTGATGGTCGGTGCTGTAATTGGTGATTGAAGTGCAGCCGGTTGCCGTGATCGCCAACCCCAGGACCGCGAGCCATTTGTAGCGCAATTCCATCGTTGGAAGACGGTTGCCCAAGCGGGATTCCTTGTAAAGTTGGATTTGCCGGGCGTGTGTTGGTGCGCGGGAAACGAGACGGGGCTGCTTTTGCTGTGGGGCGCCGGTGAGCGCAGGCGGGAGGGAAACGGGCGCTTGACGGTAAAAACCGACGACTTCAGCCTGTGGGCATGTCCGCAAATGGGAAGCCCGGGTGTCCAAGTTCAATGGCTGATGGCCGGCCGGATGGACGGGCAGGAGGCTGGAAAATGGCGGTGGCAAGCGTCTGCATCGGATATCATCTGCTGGCCGTGTTCCTGAACGCCTTTCCTTGGTCGCCGTTCATCGCGAAGCTGTACCCTTTCTATCGGGGTTATGTTGATTTCACTGGGCAGGCGCAGGTGTGGACGATGTACAAGTCGCCGCTGCACTACGATCCCAAGTATGAGATTGTGGCTACTGACACCAGCGGACAACTCATCCGCCCGTTCGGTTACATGGAGGATTGGTCGCCGCGGAAGCTGTATTTCGTCGAGGCTCTTTTTGGTTCGAACGAGGAATTTGCCCTGGCGTTCATCAAGCACATCGGCAGTCAGCAAAGGCTGGCGACAGGGGCTGTATCTCCTTTGGGGTGGAAGGAGATTCGGTTGCAGATGTGGAAGGCGCCGGCACCGGCGCACGGGGAGAAGCGGATGCGGCTGAGTCTGGATTATGTCCTGGAGAAGGAGTTCCGGGTGTCCTTATGAAGGGCGCGTTGGCTCTCTGGAATCGCTTCTTCTTCGAGCCCACGGATGCGCGGCCGCTGGGGGTATTCCGGATTGTCTTCGGGGTGTATCTGCTGGTTTATTTTCAGCAGATCCGGTGGTTGCTGGAGATGAATTTTCTTCGGGATGGATATTCTTCGCATCTGGCCTCCCGCTTGACTGCGAGTTTTCCACACGACCTCTTTTTGCCCTTGAGGCAGGCGCCTGAGGGTGTGTTTTACAGCGTTTACGGATTGACGTTCCTGCTGGTTGCCTGGTTCGCCATCGGTCTGGCGCATGGTGTGGCAAGTGTCCTGTTGTGGATAGTGGTGTGCGGGTGGCTGAGTCCGATTCAATCGGGCTCCAACAGTGCGGACCAGGTTGTCAAGATTCTCACCTTCTTGTTTATGATTGCCGGGTTGGCCGGACACTCCGCGCGGCGGTATTCGGTGGATGCCTGGTTGAGGCGCCGGTCGGGGGAGGGTGATGACGGACGGGTGGCGTCATGGAGCACGCGGTTGTTTCAAATCCAGCTGGCGGCCATTTATTTGTGGTCGGGCTTTCACAAGGCCTCGGTGGTGGACTGGTACAATGGGAGCGCGGTGCATTTTGTGTTTTTTCAGACCGCGTGGTCGCGTGTCGATATGTCGTGGGGGGCGGGTTATCCGTTTCTGACCGGACTGCTGAGTTACGGCGCCCTGTTTTTTGAATGGCTGCTCTTTCCAGTGCTGGTGTGGAACCGGCGCACGCGAATCCCGATCCTGCTGTTCGGGGTGGCGTTCCATCTGGGGATAGCTTTGATCATGAAGGTGTTTGTTTTTGGAGAGATCATGATCCTGTTTTATCTCTGTTTTTTGACGCAGGAACATTACGACGCGGTGGGGCGGTGGGTGCGCCGGTGGACGACGAAGGGGCAGGCGGCCGGGAAGCAGTGACGGTTTGGCGCTGGGCTGAAAGCGGTTTGGGCGCGGCAAAAAAACGCCAAAAACGGCAGTTGACCAGCCATGGGGTGGTTGTTAGCTTTCGCGCCTTTCGCGGCTGGGAAGCCGGTTTGAGATCCGTCTATGCGACACACCATCTCCGTTCTGGTTGAGAACAAATTCGGCGTGCTAACGCGTGTGGCCGGCCTGTTTAGCGGGCGTGGCTACAACATCGACTCGCTGAATGTAGCGCCCACCCAGGAGCCGAGCACGTCGCGAATGACGATTGTGACGCGGGGCGACGACGCGACGCTGGAGCAGATCGTCAAGCAGCTCAACAAGCTGGTGGATGTGCTCGAAGTGATTGATTTCCGCGACGGCGAATACATCGACCGCGAGCTGGTGCTGGTGAAAG
>CAZUUP010000298.1:0-7387 GCA_964623105.1 uncultured Akkermansia sp. | reverse complement strand
ACGCCGCCCCCTTCGCCGGATCACCATCCCGCGCCCGCAACGCCAGTTCCACCCGCTCCCCCTCCACCACCCCGAGCGACGCCACCACCACCCCATGCTCCAGCTTCCACTCCCGGCTCCCCGCCGCCTGCGGCCAACTCGCCACCGCCTGCCACCCGTCGTCGGTCGTCACCGCATTCGTCCCCCCCTTCGCCAGCCCGCCCGCCCGCCGCACAAACAACCCCGTCTCCACCAGCCCAAAATCATCCGTCGCCCCCAGCTTCAACCGCAACTCCGTCCCCAACTGCGCCTCCGTCTGCCGCTCCAAACCCGCCAGCGCCAGTTGCGGCGCCTGATCCGGCAAAACGCGCAGACCATATCTCACACTCTGTCCCGGCGACTGCCTGCCCCGCTGCGCCCGCACCTGATACCCCAGCACATTCTGGAACAAAATCTCCCCCGCAAACTCCGTCCCGCTGATCCGTCGCAACTCCACCGGCGTCCGCCCTGCCCCTTCCACCACCAGCGTCGCCCCGTCCGCCGGTTGATCCAGCACGAACGTCACCTCGGCCCGCGTCCCCCGCAACGCCTCGAGTTCGCCCCCATGCGTCTCCACCTTCTGCGGCGCGACTCCCGTGTACGCCGGCAGATGCATCACCGCCCGCACCAGGTTCACCTGCGGCGGCAGCGGCACGTCGATGTTGAAAACCGGCGACGTGAAATCCCCCCCCGCCACCGTGTACGTCAGCGACCGCTGCAAATTCCGGAACGTGTAATTCACCACCTCCGCCCCCGCCGGCACCGGCACCACCTCCACCGTCCGCCGATCCCCCACAAACTGCGACACCGCCAGCTTCGCCGGCCGTTCCCCCGCCACCCGCACCCGGATCGTCACCGCCCCGCCCGGCACCGCCTGCACATCCCCGGGCTCCACCACCAGCGTTGTCCGATACAACGGCGCAATCCGCGCAAACGGCTGGAACATCCGCGCCGCCGCATTCGTGAAATGCTCCTGCTTGAAAACATAAAAACCCACCCCCACCAACACCGCCAGCCCCGCCAGCCCCAGCCGCATCAACGCCGGCCGCATCTTCGCCGCCTGCCGCAGTTGAATCCGCTGCAACGCCGCATGATTCTCCCGCAACAACGCCACCCCCTGCTCACTCCCCCCCAGCCCCGCCTCCCGCGCAATCTGCAAACTGTTGATCAACTGGTTGCTCGTCCCCGGCGTCTGCCGCTCGATCGCCAGCGCCACCTCATCCTCCGTCAGCCGCACCTCCCGCCACCGCCGCCACATCCACCGCAACAACCCCGCCACCACCACCAAGAACACCCCGCTCGCCAACACCCGCCCCCACTGCGGCAGATGCACCGCCACATCCAGCGAAAACACCGCCCACAAATACGCCAGCGGCGCCGCCACCACCACCGCCACCATCTCGATCACGATCAGCCGCTTCCAATGCCGCGTGTTCCGCTCCACCAGTTCACGCAACCCCCGCACCAGCTCCGCCGACGGTGCCTCCCCCGCCTTCGCCGCCGGAAAATGAGATGCTGCTTCAGCCGCCATGAGATTCTTTCAAAGGAATGCGCGTGCAGGCTCCCTGACGCCCCCACCCCCGTCAACCTTCACCTCACTTCCCCGCCCACGGCTGCTCCCGGAAAAAGCGGGCGATCAACCCCGGCCCCTCCGCCGGAAAAGCATGTCCGCCCGGATAAACGAACGTCACCACCGGCGTCCCACCCCGCGAGTCATACCACGTCGCCCCTTTCATCCACGCCCGCCCCTCCCCCTCGCAGCCGTTGACCCGGCGCAACCCCGCCATCGTCCGCTCCTGCCAATCAAACTTCACCAAGCCATCCGTCCGCCCCGCCAGATGCAACACCGGCTTCGCCCGCAACTGCCCCATCACCCCCGAAGCCACACACCCCGACGGCGCCACCGCCGCCAACGTCTGCCCCCGCTCCGCCCACAACAGATACACAAACCCGCCCCCGTTCGAATGCCCCGTCGCATACACCCGCCGCCCGTCCACCCGGAACTCCCCCTCCAACCGCGCCCGCAACGCGTCATAGAACTTCAAATCCCGATCCCCCTGCTGCCCAGCCCGCATCTGCCAACCCGCCCGCTTTCCCTCCGGATCCGTCAGCGGCCCCGGCGTGTTCAACCCCTGCGGATACACCACCACCGCCTCCGGCCACTCCCGATGCACCGCGAAACTCCGCGCCGCCCCGCGCGCCGTCCCCCCATGCCCGTGAAACCCGAACACCACCGGCACAGCATTCCCCTTTCCGCCCGCCGGCCCCCACCCCCACGCCTCCCGCGCCCCCCCCTCCACCATCACCTCCCAACGCTGCAACCCCGCCTCCGAATCCGCCGCCCCGGCCGGCGAACCCGAGAGCATCGACAGCCAGACACACAACCCCATCGAAAAACCACTGCGTGCATTCATTCAGTTACTCCGGAAAACTTAGCGCCATCCAACTCCACCACGGTTATAAATCCAGCGCGGCTTCATCATCAACCCGTGTTTTAACTTGCGACCCGCCCCCGATTCCCCTACTTATCGCGCCCTGTTCGACTCCGGTTGCGGGCTTTACAACTCCCGCCCGTAGGCGACACTGCCCCAAGTGCCCGCGTGGCGGAATTGGCAGACGCGCTAGATTCAGGTTCTAGTGAGTAACATCGTACAGGTTCAAGTCCTGTCGCGGGCACCACTTCACTGCACCACCATGAAGTCCGCCTTCGCCCACCGCCTCGCAAGGATTACGGTGGGATCGGAGCATTTTCTCCACCTTCGCCCACTCGCGCTGCTGATCGTCTTCCTGCTGTCCCCGCCGACCTCGATACCTGCCGCCACCCCAAACCCCGCGGCACCGATCGAGTTCAATCGCGACATCCGCCCGATCCTCTCGGACGCCTGCTTTCAATGCCACGGTCCCGATCGCGCCAAGCTCAAGGCCAACCTGCGCCTGGACCTCGAATCCAGCGCCAAGGCCCGGCTGGGAGACAGTTTCCCCATTGTCCCGGGGCAACCGGAACACAGCGAACTCATCCGGCGGATCAAGCACACCGATCCCGCCGAACGCATGCCCCCGGTCACCGCCGGCCGGCAACTCACCGCCGCCCAGATCGATTTGCTCCAACGCTGGATCGCCCAGGGCGCCCGCTGGCAGGGGCACTGGGCGTTCATCGCACCGGTCCGGCCCGCGGTTCCGGCTCTGAAACTTCCGGGGCACGGCGCAAGGAATCCCATCGACCATTTCATCCTTGCCCGCCTGGAACTTGAGGGATTGCCACCGTCGCCCACCGCCGACCGCGCCACGCTGATCCGCCGCGCATCCCTCGATCTGACCGGCCTGCCACCCACGCCCGCCGAGGTGGACGCCTTCGCCGCCGACCGGTCGCCACAGGCTTTCGAACGCGTGGTGGACCGCCTGCTGGCCTCGCCGCGCTACGGCGAGCGCATGGCCAGTCGCTGGCTCGATGCGGCCCGTTACGCGGACACCAGCGGCTATCAGAGCGACGGTGAACGCTACATGTGGCGCTGGCGCGACTGGGTGATCGACGCTTACAACCGCAACCTCCCCTTCGACCGCTTCACCCTCGAACAACTCGCCGGCGACCTGCTCCCCGGTGCCACCCTTCCGCAACGCATTGCGACCGGGTTCAATCGCAATCACCGCGGCAACGCCGAGGGCGGCATCGTGCCCGAGGAATACGCCGTCGAGTACGTCGTGGACCGCGTGGATACGACCGCGACGGTCTGGCTCGGCCTGACCATGGGCTGCGCCCGCTGTCACGACCACAAATACGATCCGATCACCCAGCGCGAGTTCTATCGCGTCTTCGCGTTCTTCAACAACGTTCCCGAAAAGGGGCGCGCCATCAAAATCGGCAATTCCCCGCCGCTCGTGACCGCACCGACCGACCCGCAAGCCGCCCATCTCGCGACGCTCGACGCACAACTCGCCACCGCGGAGTCGCTCCTGCGCGAACTTGAACCCCGCATCTCCGCCGCGCAGACCGCCTGGGAGCAATCCCTCGCCAGCCAGCCGCCGGCCCACTGGACCGTGACCAACGGCCTGGCCGCGCGCTTCGAATTGAACGGCCGGCTGGCGGACAGTTTCGGGACCAACCCGCCCGCGCGCTTTGAAGGTGCGCCCGAGCTTTTCGGCCCCGGATCCGCCGGACCGGTGGCGCAATTCGATGGCCGGCGTTTCATCCATTGCGGCGACGTCGGGAACTTCGGCTTCTTCGACAAATTCACGCTTGCCGCCTGGGTTCTTCCGCAAGGCAACCATGGAGGCGCGATTCTCTCGCGCATGGCCGAACAGACGGAAGACTCCGGTTTCGCCTCGGACTCCGAAGGCTACAGTGTCCACCTCAAGGCGGGCCGTTTGCAGGTCCACCTGACCAAACGCTGGCTTGACGATGCGCTGCGGGTCGAGACCGAGTCCACCCTTGCCACCGGCGAATGGCAGCACGTGACGGTGGTTTACGACGGCACCCGTCTGGCATCCGGCGTACAAATATTCGTCAACGGCCAGCCACGCAAACTGCGCGTCCTGCTCGATGAACTGAACCAAACCTTCCAGACCAAACAGCCGTTGCGCATCGGCTCCGGCGGCGGACCCGCCAACCGCTTCCATGGCATGATCAGCGATGTGCGCGTTTACCACCGGGCGCTCACCGCGGAGGAGGCTGGCATCGTCGCCACCACTGCGACAGTCAACACCCTCGCGGCAATTCCGACGGCACAGCGCAGTCAGCATCAGGCGGCGAAACTGCGCGCCGCCTTCCTCGCCGGCCCCGCCCCGCCCTCGTTGCGCGACGCCTGGAAACGCGTCGCCATCCTGCGCCGCGAACGCGCCCAATTCCTCGAGTCCCTGCCGACCGTGATGGTAATGCAGGAAATGCCGGCCCCCCGCCCAACGTTCGTGCTCAAGCGGGGCGAGTATGACAAGCCCGGGGAGCCCGTGACTCCCGGAGTGCCCGCCAGCCTGCCGCCGCTTCCCGCCGGAGCCGCGACCAACCGCCTCGGCTTCGCGCAGTGGCTCGTCAGCCCCGAAAACCCCCTCACCGCGCGCGTCGCGGTAAATCAACTCTGGCAGATGCTCTTTGGCACGGGACTGGTGAAAACGACGGAGGACTTCGGCTCGCAGGGTGAACCGCCCACCCACCCGGAACTGCTCGACTGGCTGGCCACCGAGTTCATGCGCACGGGCTGGGACGTCAAACGCCTCCTCAAGACCATGGTGACGAGCGCGACCTACCAGCAATCCTCGCGCGTCACGCCCGGACTCCTCGCGCGCGACCCAGAAAACCGGCTCCTCGCCCGCGCTCCCCGAGTCCGGCTCGCTGCCGAGATGATCCGCGACCAGGCCCTCGCCGCCAGCGGCCTGCTGGTCGGTGAAATCGGCGGCCCCTCGGTGAAACCCTATCAGCCCAAAGGATTGTGGCAGGAGCTGACCGGCACCGACTACGAGCCCGACCATGGCGCCCGACTTTGGCGCCGCAGCCTCTACACCTTTTGGAAACGCACCAGCCCGCAGCCCACCATGATCACCTTCGACGCCGCCAGCCGCGAGTCCTGCACGGTCCGCCCCGGCCGCACGAGCACGCCCCTGCAAGCCCTCGCCCTGATGAACGACGTCACCTTTGTCGAAGCCGCGCGCAACCTCGCCCAGCGCGTCCTGCGGGAAGCCGGTCCCGGCCCCGGGGAACGCGTCGCGCTGGCCTTCCGCCTGGTCCTCGCGCGCGCACCGAAACCCGCCGAACTCGAGGTGCTTGTCGCCGGCTGGCAGGCCCATCGCGCACGCTTTCTCGCCGACCCCCGGGCCGCCCAGGACTTGCTCGCCGCCGGCGAATCACCGCGGGACAAAGGCCTCGACCCCGCGGAACTGGCCGCCGGTTCCGCCATCGCCAGCCTCATCCTCAATCTCGACGAAGCCGTCACCAGGCAATAGGGCCAGCCATGATTCCGCCCATCCATTCAACCGCACCCGTCAGTCGCCGCCGCTTCTTCGGACGCGTCGGCCTCGGCGCCACCGCGCTCGCCACCCTGTTGCACGACGACCTGCCGGCCGCGCCGCCCGCGGCCACTTCGCCGACCGGCGGATTGCCCGGACTCCCGCATTTCAAGGCCCGGGCCAAGCGGGTCATCTACCTGTTCCAATCGGGCGCGCCCTCGCAGTTGGACCTGTTCGACCACAAGCCGCAGCTCGCCGACCGCCACGGCGCCGACCTGCCCGACTCGATCCGCAAAGGCCAGCGGCTCACCGGCATGACGGCAACCCAGGAGCGGTTCCCCATCGCTCCCACACGCTTCCGCTTCGCCCGGCACGGTCGCAGCGGGGCGTGGTTGAGCGAACTCCTCCCGCACACTGCGCGGATGGCCGACGACCTCTGCTTCATCAAAACCCTCCACACCGAGGCCATCAACCACGACCCGGCCATCACCTTTTTCCAAACCGGCGCCCAGCTCGCCGGGCGCCCCAGCATCGGGTCGTGGCTCAGCTACGGCTTGGGCAGCGAGAACCGCGATCTCCCCGCGTTCGTCGCCCTCCTCTCCAACGGCACCGGCAATCCCGCCGACCAGCCGCTGTACGACCGCCTCTGGAGCAGCGGATTTCTGCCGACGAAACATCAGGGCATCAAGTTCCGCCCTGCCGGCGACCCGGTCTTGTTCCTCTCCAATCCCGGCGGACTCGATGCCGGCGCGCGCCGGCGGATGCTCGACGACCTTGCCCGGCTCAACCAGATGCAGCTCGCCGAATTCGGTGATCCCGAGATCGCCACTCGCATCGCGCAATACGAACTGGCCTACCGGATGCAATCCAGCGTCCCGGCCCTGACCGACCTTTCCGGCGAACCCGCAGGCGTCTTCGACCTGTACGGGCCGGAGTCGCGCAAGCCCGGGACCTTCGCCGCCAACTGCCTGCTCGCCCGCCGGCTCGCCGAGCGCGGCGTGCGCTTCATCCAGCTTTTCCATCGCGGCTGGGACCAGCACACCAAGCTGCCCGCGCAAATCGCCGGCCAGTGCCGCGACACCGACCAACCCGCCGCCGCGCTCATCCACGATCTGAAACAGCGCGGATTGCTCGACGACACGTTGGTCGTGTGGGGCGGCGAATTCGGCCGCACCGTTTACTGCCAGGGACGCCTCACCAGAGACGACTACGGTCGGGACCACCATCCGCGCTGCTTCACCCTTTGGCTGGCGGGGGGCGGGATTCGACCGGGCCTCACGTTCGGCGAAACCGACGACTTCAGCTACAACATCGTCCGCGATCCCGTCCACGTTCACGACCTGCACGCGACCCTGCTGCACTGCCTCGGAATCGATCACACGCGGTTGACGTTCAAGTTCCAAGGCCGCCACCACCGCCTGACCGATGTTCACGG
>CAZUUP010000297.1:0-7459 GCA_964623105.1 uncultured Akkermansia sp. | reverse complement strand
ATTTCAAACTCTGCAAGTATTTCAAACTTTGCGGAATCTGTTCCACAACCGTCGGCGATTCGTCCTCGATGAAATAATATTTGACACCGCTTTCCTGAGCCGCCTTGAGAATGGCAGGCCAGTTCATCTGGCCGGTGCCGAGGGGGACGTCGTTCGTGACATCGGTCTTGCCCGTGAGTTCGCCCGTCCGCACGCCTTTGCGGAGGTCTTTGAGGTGCATCAGCGCCCAGCGACCCGGATAGCGCTTGAGCCATTGGACAGGGTCCTGGCCGGGGAAAACCACCCAGAGCACGTCCATCTCGAAGCTGACGTGCTTGGGGTTGGTCTCCTTAAGCAAAAGGTCCATGAGGGTGCCGGCACCATGAGCATGAAACTCGAATCCGTGGGCATGGTAGAAGACGCGGATGCCCTCTTTCGCCGCAAGTTCACCGGCGTGATTGAAGACGGCGATGGCGTCGCGGGCGGCCGCTTCGCTAAACGGGGCCTTGTGGGTGATCCAAGCGCAGCCGGCGTACTCGAGCCCAAGGGCTTTGGCCTCGGCGATTACCTTGGCGGGTTCGTTCTTCCATCGATCGTAAGGGAAATGACCGCTGACCGGCTTGAGACCGTGGTCGGCAAGCATCGCCCGGAAGCGCTCCGGGGGCAGGTTGTAGGTGCCCGCAGTCTCCACCAGTCGGAAGCCGAAATCCTGAGTTTGCTTGAGTCCTTTGGCCGGGCTTTGCGTGAAGATTCCGCGCAGGCTGTAGAGTTGCAACCCGACGTTGGCGGGGAATTGCGCCGGCCCGGCCGGTTGCTGGGCCAGCGCCGTGGAAGTCAAAAGTACAATGGCAAGCCAGGGGCAAATGAGTCTGTTCATCCGCCGACTATATGCCGTTCCGAGGATCGCGGGCAAGCCGGGCATGAGGCGCGGCGCGGGTGCCGCCTCAACGCACCAGGGTGGAGCGAACGCGCAATGATGCTCGCATGGCGAATCGGAGCAACCACCGCGCGATCAGCCGACCGGGACCGGTTCCGCGACGCCGGCCATCTTCAGCAACCGGGGCAGGAAGACGCGGTCGGAAGCGGCCAGCGCGCGTTGTTCGGCGAGGACATCCTCGAGGATCTGCCGGGTGGTCAACGGATTGGCGAGCACCACCCGGAATACCAGGGTGTCCTGCCGGCCGTATTTTTCCGGCGTGAGCCGGGTGCGGGAGACAAAGGTGCGGCCATCCTCCCACTGCCGGCGTTGAATGAACTTGGTGAGGTCATTGAGCGTGGCGTTGAATTCGCCGCGAAGCTCCGCGTTAGCGCGTTCCATCGCCTGCCGGACCACCGCCGGCACGTAGCGGTAGGTAAGCAGGCACAACTCGGGTTCACTGATCAACTCGAAGTCTTCGCTCTCCTTGATCATGCCGGCGAAGGAACCGGCCAACCCAATGCTGCGATCAATCAGCGCGCCGTATCCTTTGCGCCCGAGAATCTCGAAGCAGGCATGAACCAGCATGGCCATGCCGTTGCGCGACCCCTCCAACGTCTGGCTGCCCAAATCCTTGGAACCGCGCCGCAGAACGTAATCGGAATGGTGCTCGATGGCGGAGGTCGCGGTAGGATCCTTGAAGACCACCATCCCGGCCCCCATGGGGACGTACATCTGTTTATGGGCGTCCACGGTGGCCGAGTCCGCTCGTTCAATGCCGCGCAGCAGGTGCTTGTGATTGTCAGACAGCAGCGTCGCCCCACCCCACGCGGCATCGACATGATAGTGGCACTTGTATTCCGCAGCCACGTCCGCCAGCGCCTCAAGCGGATCCACGCTTCCCGTCTCAGTGGAGCCGGCTACCCCGACCAGGGCCAGAATGGCGATGTTGCGCGCCCGGAGATCGGCGCAGACCCGCCGTACGTCATCGAGCTTCACCTTGTTGTTGGCGTCGGTCTCGATCTTTACAAGGGCATCGCTGCCGAGGCCGAGAATGTTGACCGCCTTTTGGAAGGAATAGTGGCCGCGCTCGGAGACGACGACGGCCAACCCTTCAAAGCCATAGTGTTTGAGAGCGCGGTACATCCCCTCCTGACCCACGCCTCGGAACTGGCCGTCGGGTTTCAACAACCGGTTGCGCGCGACCCACAAGGCGGTGAGGTTGGCGACGGTGCCGCCGGAACAGAACGAACCGAGCGCATGGTTGCCGTTGTGCATCCAGCGCCGGTAGAACTCCGCCGGCATCCCATACACCAGATGGTGCAACATGCCGAGGACCTGGCGTTCCATGGGTGTGAAAGCCTTGGAGGTCTCAACCTTCACGACATTCTGGTTGAGGCCCGCCATGACCTTCGAGAGGGGGAGCAGGAAATTCGGGAGGGCGGATGTCATGTGCCCGATGAACTCAGGGGACGAGGTATGCACCGCATGGGCCACGAGCGTGCTCATCATTCGCTCCGCGTATTCGGCGACCAGTCCGGGCTCATCAGGAATGGTGTGCCGGGCGAAGTCCTTTTCAATTTCCGGCAGTGGCTTTTCGATCGCCACAATGTTGGTCTTGAGAAACTCAGCCAGATCGGCGGACAAGTGTTGTTCCAAGCGATGCAGCGGTGAACCGGCCTCCTCGGGAAGGGTGAACAACCGCTTGAGGCCGTCCTCAAATTCCCCACCCGTCCCACGCAAAAGGTTTCGCATAAGTGAATCTCTCAACCAACGTGTCGCAATTCTACCACACGAAAACGGCCAGTTACAAATTCGGATTGCTGTAATTTCAGCCATCCGCCTCGAATAGACGCCTTTTTCTGGAGGCCGCCGGGTCGCCACGGGCGCGCATCAGGTCCGGAGCGCATCGAAGTTCCGCGCTCCCCGCAGTTCGCGCAGGGAGCGTCCACCAATCGCCGTCAGCAACCGCTTGTTAACCGTCACCGAAAAAGGTGGCGCGGCAACAACCTCCCGGCACCGGTGGCCACGGTACCTTCCGGACATGGTTACGCAAGCGAAACGGAGGTGGACCGGCTGACCCAATTCGATGGCCGGTGACGAGACTCCCGCCCAACCCGCATCCGCTGAAGCCCCCGAATCCCCCGAGCGCTGCACGACACGCCAACTTCGCCCCGTTAAGTTTGATTTGAATGTGGTTGGGGGCGGTGCTAGGAGTTTATGGCCGGTGGAAATCCCTCGATTTGAACCTCGAATTGAATCGGCAGCATTTGGGAAAGTTTACCCCGCCGACGGGAGCCACGGGAACTCGGCCGGAACGGGCGTCGCGCGAAGCGAGCGCGCAAGCTGCCGTGCGCGAGGAATTGCCTTCGGTCGGGAAGGCCGCGCCGGGATGCGGGCGCGCGTGAGTTCACGTGGGGCGGAAGACAGGCAGATCAGCTTCGCAAAGATCCGGTGATTGCGAATGAAGCGGTTGGGTGCGAATGAGTGAACCAGTAAGCAATAACGGACTATCGGCCGAAGACAGACGGAAACTGCTGGAGGTGTGGAATGACACCCGCCGGGATTTTCCGCACGATGCGTGCCTGCACGAACTGGTCGAGGCGCAGGTGGCCCGCACTCCGGACGCGGTGGCGGTCGAATTTCAGGGGGAAAAACTCACCTACGCCCAGCTCAATGCCCGGGCCAATCAACTCGCCCATCGTCTGCGCAAGCTGGGTGCCGGCCCGGAAACGATGGTGGCGTTTTGCCTGCACCGCTCGCTGCACCTGGCAATCACCACCCTCGGAATCCTCAAGTCCGGTGCCGCCTATGTTCCTCTGGACCCGGAATTTCCCAAAGACCGCCTCGATTTCATGTGTGCGGACACCAAGGCCGCCGCGCTGGTCGTCGAGGAATCGCTCCGCAATGCCCTGACCACGGAAACCAAGGCCCTTGTGGTGGTGGACACCGACGGCCCCGCCCTGGCCAGCGAATCCACCGCCAACCTGCCCCGGACAGCCCGCGGAAACAACCTGAGCTACGTCATCTACACCTCGGGCTCCACGGGACGGCCCAAAGGGGTGATGATCGAGCATCGCGGCGTCGTGAACGAGCTGCTTTCCCTCGCCCGCGAACCCGGTTTCACGGCGGCGGACACCATGCTCGCCGTCTCGACCATGTCGTTCGACATCTCGGTCTCGGAGATATTTCTGCCCCTGCTCGTGGGCGGCCGGGTCGTCATCGCCAGCCGGACAACAGCGCAGGACGGACGGATGCTGCGGCAATTGGTCGAGGAATGCCGGCCGACGTTGATGCATCCGACGCCGATTACCTGGCGCATGCTGCTCGAAGCCGGCTGGGAGGGCAGCCCGCAGCTGAAGATCGGCTCCACCGGCGAACCCCTGCCCCGGGCGCTCGCCGACCGGTTGTTGTTGAAGGGCGCCAGTGTTTGGAACCTCTACGGACCGACGGAAACCACCATCTGGTCCACGCTCTGCCGCGTCGACGACGACGGGCGCCCGATCCACGTCGGCCGTCCCATGGACAACACGACGCTTTATGTGTTGGACGAAAACCGGCAACTCGTCCCGCCCGGAGCCGAGGGCGAGCTTTACATTGGCGGTGCTGGCGTCGCCCGCGGCTATCTCAATCGCCCCGAACTGACCGAGGAGAAATTTGTTCCCGACCCGTTCAGCAAAGCACCGGGTGCCCGCATGTACCGCACCGGCGACCTCGTCCGCTACCGTCCCGACGGCAACCTCGAATGCCTCGGTCGCATGGATTTCCAAGTCAAGATCCGCGGCCTGCGCATTGAACTCGGCGAAATTGAAACGGCGCTGGGCCGGCAACCCAACGTGCGCGAGGCCGTGGCCATGGCGCATCAAGACACCAGCGGCGATAAATACCTCGTCGCCTACCTGGTGTGCGGTCCCGGCGCCCGGCCGATACCGGAAAACCTCCGGCAAGCCCTGAAAGAACGCCTCCCTGAATACATGGTGCCGGCCTTCTACGTCTTCCTGGACGAGTTCCCGCGCCTGCCCAACGGCAAGGTCGCCCGCGCCAAACTTCCGCCCCCGACCAAGGCCTCCGGCAGCGCCTCCCGCAAGATCAACCTCCCCGCCAACGCGCGCCAACTGCTTCTCGCCCAGACCTGGGAGGAACTCCTGGGCGTCAACCCAATCAGTACCGACGACAATTTCTTCGACCTCGGCGGGCATTCCTTGCTCGCCATGGCCATCTCCTCGCGGGTCGAAAAACGCACTGGCAAACACATCTCGCTGGCGGACTTCTACCGGCATCCCACCGTGGCGCGTCTGGCCGCCCATCTGGACAATCTCGACCCCGACAAGCCCGTTCCCGCCGTCGAAGAAATCCAACCCGACGGCGGACGCCCCCTGCTCTTCTGCTCGCCCAGTCTCTTCGATCTCTCCCGCCATCTCGGAGCCGACCAACCCTTCTACGGCGCCAGCCGGATTTCCGTCGAACAAATGCTCGACAGCAAGACGCCGCTGGAGCAAATCGCCGCCCGCTACGTCACCGAACTCAAGCAACTCCAGCGCAATGGCCCATTCTTCCTCGCCGGCCACTCCTTCGGCGGTGTCGTCGCCTACGAAATGGCCCGGCAACTGGTGGACAGCGGACGCACCGTCGGCCTGCTCGTCCTTATCGATCCCGATCCGCCGCGCCCGTTCCCGAAAGACACCTACCGCTTCTCCCGGTTCGCCTTCCACTTCGCCAAACTGATGAAGCTGCCGCTGTCAGAAAAAAAACAGCACCTCCTCCGCAACCTCCGGAACATCGCCAACCGCTCCCTCCCGGTCACGATGGTCTCCGAACACGAAAAATGGATGCGCGAGTTCTACCGGAAAACCGGCGAAATTCAGGAGCGTTACCATCCCCAACCGTTCCGGGGTAACGCGGTGATGTTCCTCGCCAAGGACGTCCACTGGCGCTTCTCGCCACGCACCGACCCGCGCAACAACTGGTCGCGCATGATCGAGGGCTCGCTCGACATCTTGGAAGTCGAGGGCAACCACGAAAGCGTCGTGATCGAGCCGCACATCCAGTCCCTCGCGGGCAAGATCCGGGACAGCCTCGCCAAGGCCACCCTGAAGCTCCGATAGCCGAAGCCCATTTATCCCCCGTCCGAGCGCGCCTCGCACGCCGCGACGGCCGACGCCTCCCAACCCCGCCTCTTCCCCGCCGCGCCGCGCCCGCCCGTCACGCGCGGGTATTTGCCGCTTGCCGTCGCAAATTGCGGCTCCTATTTTGCGCTCCATGAAGCGCTTCATCTCGTTCTGGCTTGCCTGCCTGCTCGTGGGCCAGACCACCCACCGGCTGGCGGCACAAGTTGATCCCGCCAAGGCCGCCGCGGAGGCCGCCGACCGTCAGGAAGCCGAGGAACGGGCCAAGCGACTCAAGGCGATCATCGAGGATGTCGTCGCCGCCCAGTCCGCCCAGCAGAAGCGGTTGCTCGCGCTCATCGAGGACATGAAAATCCTCCGGGATGACACCGCCGAGGCCGTGGGCAAATGCGCCACCACCGGCGACATCAAGAAACTCGAGGAAAAAATCAACGCCCTCGACAAACGGCGCGAGGCGGACAAGGAGGCGATCACAACCGAAGTCCAGAAGCTCACCAAGGCGCTGGCGGACCTGACCAAAGCCCTGGCCTCAGCCCCGCCCCCCGTGACCCACGAAAAGCCTCCTGTTGACCGCAAGCCACCGGGCGGAGGCGTGACGACGGTGAAAATCAAAACCCCGGAGACAAAAGTCCCGGAAGTGAAGACCCCCGAACCCCCGGCCAAGGTCGAAAAGGGCGTCGAACACGTCGTGAGCAGGGGCGAAAACCTCTCGACAATTCTCGCCGCCTACAACGCCGAGTTCAAAAAGCTCGGCAAGAAACAAGTCACCCAGAAACAGGTAATGGCCGCCAACCCCGGCTTGAACCCGAACAACATCCGCATCGGGCAGAAAGTCTTCATTCCAGTGCTGGACTAACCCCCGCGCCAACTCCGGCGGCCCCACATCCTCTGCCCCGACCCGATGAAACTGCTTCGCCGCCTCCACCTTTATCTCGGCTGTTTCTTCGCCCCGCTGCTGCTCTTCTACATCCTCACCGGCTGGTATCAGACGCTCAATCCCAACCGCCTTAAATCACCCAGCGAGGCGGAGACGCTGCTCCAAAAATTCCGGGTGGTGCATTCCGACCAGATCTATCCCTCCGAGAACGAACTGGACAAACCGTCGTCGCCCAAGAAATACCGCGCGCTGGTCGTGGTGATGTCAATCGCCTCGACCGTGATGATCCTGATCGGCCTGGTGCTGGCTTTCAAAACGCTGCGGGCAAAATGGCCGGTCTGGCTGTCCCTCGTGCTCGGCGTGGTGTTGCCGGCGTTTTTGCTATGGCTGGGACAGGGACGGTGACGCCGGCGGAATCGCACGCGCCAGCACGCCGTGCCCACAAACTCGGTCCGACCAAGAGCCGCGTGTTGGTTGGCGCAACCTTGTTGGGCTTCGGAATCGCGGTGGCCAACGTTGCCGCCTTTCGGCACGCACGCGCCTTCGGAGAATACGCCTCGT
>CAZUUP010000296.1:0-7472 GCA_964623105.1 uncultured Akkermansia sp. | reverse complement strand
CGTGGCGTGGCGGCGTGGTGGGACGCGGATGATTGTTTATTACAAGGCGGTGTTGCGGGGGTTGGCGAAGCATTACGGGGAGAGTCTGGAGGTGCCGTTCAAGGATTTGCCGGAGAGTTTCCGGAGGGTATTGCTGGAGGGTTCGGGGGCGACGGAGGTGGAGTTTCAGTTCTGGCGGGCGGGGAAGGTGAGCAAGGTGGCGCGGGTGTTTGAGGGGGTGCTGGGGAATCTGGAGCGGTTGTATCACGAG
This sequence comes from uncultured Akkermansia sp., assembly GCA_964623105.1. Lineage (GTDB taxonomy): Bacteria > Verrucomicrobiota > Verrucomicrobiia > Limisphaerales > BJHT01 > BJHT01. Next base: position 7,222 of record CAZUUP010000296.1, on the reverse strand, counting down.
ACGGACAGTGAGTTTACGAAGAACCGGTTGAAGGGGTTCATGAGTCCGCAGCCGTGTGACGTGTGCGGCGGACGGCGATTGAAGCCGGAGATTCTGGCAGTGACGCTGGGGGGTGGGGAGTTCAAGACGACGGTGCCGGGGACGGGGGTGCAGGTGCCGGGGCGGTCGATCATGGATGTGTGCGGGTTGCCGGTGGAGGGGGCGCTGGAGTTTTTCGCGGGGCTGAAGCTGACGGAGTTTGAGCGCAAGATCGCGGAGGATGTGGTGCGGGAGATCACGGCGCGGCTGAATTTTTTGAAGAATGTGGGACTGGGGTACCTAACGTTGGACCGGGAGAGCGGGACGTTGAGCGGCGGGGAGGCGCAGCGAATCCGGCTGGCGACGCAGATTGGAGCGGGGTTGGTGGGGGTGATTTACATTCTGGACGAACCGAGCATCGGGTTGCATCAGCGGGACAATGAGCGGTTGTTGAAGACGCTGGAGGGGCTGCGGGATCTGGGGAATTCGGTGCTGGTGGTGGAGCATGATGAGGACACGATCCGGCGGGCGGATTACGTGCTGGACCTGGGGCCGGGGGCGGGGGTGCATGGCGGGGAGGTGGTGGCGGCGGGAACGGTGGCGGAGGTGCTGGCGAATCCGAAGTCGCTGACGGGAAGGTATCTGAAGGGGGAATTGACGATTCCGCTGCCGAAGGAGCGGAAGCGGCTCGATGCGCGCGGTGCGTGGCTGGAGATCAAGGGGGCGCGGGAGAACAATTTGCGGAACATTGATGTGCGGATTCCGTTGGGGACGTTGACGTGTGTGACGGGGGTGAGCGGTTCGGGGAAGAGCACGCTGGTGGATGATATTTTGCGGCGGGCGCTGTTCCGAAAGTTTTATGGGTCGAAGGAGCGGCCGGGGTTGCACACGGGGATTGAGGGGATCGAGCACATCGACAAGGTGATCGTGATTGACCAGACGCCGATCGGGCGGACGCCGCGGAGCAATCCGGCGACGTACACGGGGATGTTCAATGAGATCCGGGATTTGTTTGCGCGTTTGCCGGCGGCAAAGGTGCGGGGTTACGAGGCGGGGCGGTTCAGTTTCAATGTGAAGGGCGGGCGGTGTGAGAAGTGCGAGGGGGACGGGTTGATCAAGATCGAGATGCATTTCCTGCCGCCGGTGTATGTGACGTGCGAGGGTTGCGGCGGGCGACGGTACAACCGGCAGACGCTGGAGATCGCGTACAAGGGGATGAACATTGCGGATGTGCTGGACATGACGGTGGATGAGGCGGTGGTGTTTTTCCGGGCGGTGCCGAAGTTGCATGACATCGCGGTGACGCTGGCGGAGGTGGGGCTGGGATATTTGCGGCTGGGGCAGCAGGCGACGACGTTAAGCGGTGGCGAGGCGCAGCGGATCAAGGTGGCGGCGGAGTTGAGCCGGAAGCAGACGGGGCAGACGTTTTACATTTTGGATGAGCCGACGACGGGGCTGCATTTTCACGATGTGGCGAAGTTGTTGGAGGTGATCTACCGGCTGCGGGCGCCGGGAAACACGTTGCTGGTGATCGAACACAATCTGGATGTGATCAAGTGCGCGGACTGGATCGTGGATCTGGGGCCGGAAGGGGGGGCGGGCGGCGGGCGGGTGGTGGCCGAGGGGCCGCCGGAATTGGTGGCGAAGAATCCGGCGAGTCATACGGGGAGATTTTTGCATCGAATTCTGGCGGAGTCGCGGGCATAGAAGGGGGTATGAAGTGGCAGCCAGCAGGCAGCGGAATGGACGTCGTGACGGGGCGGTGGTGCGCATGAAGCGGATTGCTGCATGGCTGTGGCTGGGGGTGTGGCTGGGGGGCGTGTGGGTGGCGCGGGGGGCGGCGCCGGCGGAGGAGAATGCGTTTCAAGCGGCGGCGGGGGTTTTCCAGGATGAGAACTGGGGGACGGCGGAGAAGTGGTTTGGGGAGTTTGTGCAGCGGTATCCGGAGTCGCAGTATCGGGCGGAGGCGGTGTTGTTGCTGGGGTTGTCGCGGTTCAAGCAGCGAAACTACGAGGGGGCGGTGGCGACGTTGGCGGCGGGGGAGAAGCAGGCGGCGGTGTTTGCGGACCGGTATCAGTTTTGGAAGGCGGAGGCATTGCTCGAGGGCGGGAAGGTGCGGCAGGCGGCGGAGGCGTATCACGGGGTGACGGCGGGTTTTACCAATTCGCCGTACCTGCTGGAGGCGGCGTATGGGGAGGCCTATGCGTATTCGCGGTTGGGGGAGTGGGGGCGGGTGATGGAGTTGTTGCGGGAGGAGAACGGGGTGTTTCGGCGGGCGGCGCGGGCGCGGCCCGGGGACGAGGTGTATGCGCGGGGTTTTCTGTTGCTGGCGGAGGCGGCGTTGGAACAGAAGGCGTATCGGGTGGGGGAGGAGGCGTTGAAACAGTTGGCAGGCTTGCGGTTGGCACCCGAGGCGGGGTGGCAGCGACAGTTTTTGTTGTGCCGGTTGCAGACGGCGGACGGGCGGCTGGCGGAAGCGTTGCAGGGAACGACGAATCTGGTGTCGCTGGCGGCGGGGTTGGGGGACGGGCGGGCACGGGCGGAGGCGGTGCGGTTTCAGGCGGCGACATTTGAGGGGCTGAACCGGCTGGCGGACGCAGTGACGGCTTATGAGCGTAATCTGGCGACCAATGTGCCGGGGGAGTTCCGGCGGGCGGCGTTGTTGAAGAGCATCGAGCTGACGTTGCGGCAGGAGAAGCCGGTGGAGGGGGTGCAGAAGCTGGAGGCGTTCATCGCGCAGAATCCGCAGGATCCGGCGCTGGATGTGGCCCTGGTGACACTGGCGGAGTTGCGATTGCAGGAGAGCCAGCGGGCGCAGGGCGGGCGGTTGACGAACGCGGCGCCGGGGTTGGCGGCGGTGGAGACGAATCTGGTGGCGAAGGCGCAGGCGGGGTTCGAGCGGGTGATCAAGGAGTTTCCGAAGGGGCCATTGACGGGGAAGGCGTTCTTAAATCTGGGCTGGTGTTTTTGGGAGCAGGAGCGGCGGGTGGAGGCGCAGGCGGCGTTCCGGGAGGCGGTGCAGCGGCTGCCGTTTGGGGAGGATCAGGCGGTGGCGCGGTTCAAGCTGGCGGAGACGCAGTTTCAGCAGCGGGATTTCACGAATGCGGTGCAGAATTTCAGCCGGTTGGTGAGCGATTATTCGGGCTCGGCGGCGGTGAAGGCGCGGTTGTTTGAGCAGGCGTTGTACAAGGTTTTGCGGGCGGGGATCGAGATGGGGGATCTGGGGGTGGCGACCGATGCGCTGGGGAAAATGCTGACGTGGTATCCGGAGAGCGGGTTTGCGGACCGGAGCATGTTGTTGGTGGGGCAGGCGTTGAACCGGCAGGGGAAGCCGACGAATGCGCGGGCGGTTTTCCTGGAGTTCCTGAAGCAGTTTCCGAATTCGTCGCTGGTGGGGGAGGTACACCTGGCGATTGCGCGGACGTATGTGGAGGAGAAGGACTGGTCGGCGGCGGTGGGGAAGTATGACGACTGGTTCGCGAAGTTTCCGACGAATCAGAGCCGGCCGCAGGCGGAGTTTGACCGGGCGTGGGTGAACTTTCTGGCGGGGCGGGAGACCAACGCGATGACGTTGTTCACGAATGTGGTGGCGCGGTATCCGGGGCATCCCAACGCGCCGCAGGCGCAGTTGTGGGTGGCGGATTATTATTTCAACCAGGGGGATTTTGTGGGGGCGGAGAAGCATTACCAGATGTTGTATCAGAACACGAACTGTCCGCGGTCGTTGCATTATCAGGCGCGGATGATGGCGGGGCGGAGCGCGGTGGCGCGGCAGAGTTTTCCGGATGCCCGGGGCTATTTCACGGCGTTGATCGGGGACGGGCAGTGTCCGCCGGAGATTCTGGCGGAGGCGTTGTTTGCCGTGGGGGACACGACGATTCTGGAGCATGCGGGCGATGCGGAGAAGCCGCTGGGGAAATACGAGGAGGCGATCAACGCGTTTAACAAGGTGGTGCAGTTGTTTCCGACGAATCCGATCGTGGCCAAGGCGCTGGGGCGGATCGGGGACTGTCACTTGCAGCTCGGCGTGCAGGATGCGAAGCGATATGAGGGTGCGCTGGCGGCGTATCAGGCGGTGAGCGCGATGTCGTCGAGCATGGCGGATGTGCTGGCGCGAAGCCAGGCAGAGGTGGGGTGGGCGATGGTGTTGGAGCGGCAGGCGGAGAAGAAGGCTGGAACGGAGGGGCCGCCGTTGCAGGTGGCGGCTTTGGAGCGTTATTTGAGTGTGGTGTATGGGAAGAATCTGCGGGAGGGCGAACGGCCGGATCCGTTCTGGGTGAAGGAGGCTGGCTTGGCGGCGGGGCGGTTGTTCGAGGGGCGGGCGCAGTGGGCGGAGGCGATCAATTTGTACCGGCGGTTGCAGGATGCGGTGCCGTCGATGCGGCCGATGCTGGAGAAGAAGATCGAGAGTGCGCGGCGCAATCTGGCGGCGGGGCGCGAGGTGCCGCGGAGTTGAGGGAAACGAGGCGGCGTTTGACGCGGGGGGGAGTCCCTGTTACGGATGAATGCATGAATGGGACAACGACAACAGAAAACGTGGTTTCGCTGACGGAGAGCGCGGCGGCACAAATTCGGGAGATGCTCGCCAAGGATCCGGCGAACGCGGGCAAGGTGTTGCGGGTGTTTGTGGAGGGGGGCGGCTGCTCGGGTTTGCAGTATGGGATGGTGTTTGATGAAAAGCGGGAGAATGACACGGTGACGGAGTGTTTTGGGGTGGGGGTGCTGGTCGATGCATTCAGTGCGGATTATCTGCGGGGGACGACGGTGGATTTTTCGGACAGCCTGACGGGGGGTGGGTTCAAGATTTTGAACCCCAATGCGCGGGAGAGCTGTGGTTGCGGGAAGTCGTTTAATGCGTGAGGCGGGGTGGGAGGGGGGAGATGGAGAGACGGAGGGAGGGCGAGATTGAGGGAGGGAGGGGATTTGGGTGGTGTGTGGGGGGCGGGGAGGTACGTTTGGGGGATGAGACTTGGAAGGTTTGGCGGGTTGCTGGTTTGGTGGATGATGGTGGTGCGTCTGGGGGCGGCGGATGCGGCGCTGGATTTGCCGGGGTGGTTGTTGACGGCGGAGCAGTGGGCGCAGGGGAATCTGGATCCGCGGGTGTTGCGGGTGTTGGAGCGGGTGGATCAGGAGCGGGTGCGGCGGTTGTTCGTGGAGTTGCAGGGGAGGTTCCAGGGCGAATATGTGGTGGATCTGGCGGCGTTGCGGCAGACGGCGATGGCGTTGCAGCCGTTGCTGGAGTTGCATCCGGAGACGCGGCCGTATGGGGTGTGGCTGAAGACGCGGCTGGATTATTTCGAGATTGCGGAGCAGTTCCGGTTGAGTGTGCCGCCAGTGAAGGTGGTGCCGGGGCAGCCGTCACCGGAGGTGCCGCGGGTGAATCCGGGGCCAGAGGTCGAGCGCCGGGTGTGGCGCGAGCAGATTGCGAAGCGGCCGGAACCGCGGGGGGCGGGTGCGCTGGTGCCGCGGTTGAAGCGGGTGTTCGCGGCGGAGAAGGTGCCTCCGGAGTTGGTGTGGCTGGCGGAGGTGGAGTCGTCATTTGACGCGCGGGCGCGGAGCCCGGCGGGGGCGGCGGGGTTGTTTCAGTTGATGCCGGGGACGGCGCGGGGGCTGGGGTTGTCGTTGCGGCCGGTGGATCAACGGCTGGATCCGGAGTTGAGTGCGCGGGCGGCGGCGCGGTATTTGCGGGAGCTTTACGGGCGGTTCCGGAACTGGCATCTGGCGGTGGCGGCGTACAACGCGGGGGAGGGGACGATTCAGCGGGCGTTGGAGCGTAACAAGGCGAAGGCGTTTGACCGGATTGCGGGGCGATTGCCGGCGGAGACGCAGTTGTATGTGCCGAAGGTGGAGGCGACGCTGTTGCGGCGGGAGGGGGTGGGCTTGGGGCAGTTGCGGGCGGCGGGCAGGTGAGGCGCGGTCAGAGGAGTTCGAGGGTGCGGTGGAGTTCGGCGTCGGTGGTGTAGAAGTGGGGGGAGAGGCGGAGGTAGCGCTGGCCGGTGCGGTCGGCGCGGAGGGAGGTGACGATGTTGGCGTCGGCGAGGCGTTGGTGGAGGGCGGGGATGTCGGCGTCGGGGCGATGGAGGGAGAGGATGGCGCTGGCGTGGGCGTCGGGGGCGTCGGCGTGGAGGATTTGCCACCCTTTGGCCTGAAGGGCGGGGATGAGCCAGGCGCGTTTGCGGAGGAGTTCCTGGCTGATGGCGTCGAGGCCGATTTCGAGGATGAGTTCGAGGGCGGCGCTGAGACCGGCGAGGCTGAGCAGGCTGTGGGAACCGGCTTCGTAGCGGCGGGCGTCGAGGCGGAAGGTGATTTTTTCCTGGGCGACGAAGTTGGGGCAATGGACGTTGTGCCAGCCGTAGGTGACGGGGTGGAGGGTGTCGAGGCGGCTGGAGCGGACGTAGAGGAGGCCGGCGGCGCAGGGGCCGAGGAGCCATTTGTGGGCGTCGGCGGCGAGGAAGTCGATGTGTTGGACGGTGGTGGGGAAGGCGCCGAGGGTCTGGATGGCGTCCACGCAGAAGAGGATGTTGCGTTGGGCGAGTTCGCGGCCGATGGCGTCGAGTTCGAGGCGGAAGCCGGAGATGAAGTGGCAGGAGGCGAGGGCTACGAGGCGGGTGTTTTCATCAACCTGGCCGAGGACGTCGATGCGGCGGATGCGCCCGAGTCCGCGGGTGTTGAGGAAGCGGACTTCGACGCCGCGGTCGGCGAGGGCCATCCACGGGTAAACGTTGGAGGGGTAGTCGTCGAAGTAGATCAGGATGTTGGAGCCTTTGCGGAAGGAGAGGCCGGCGGCGACCATGCTGAGGGCGAGGGACGTGGGGCCGACGAAGGCGATTTCGGAGGGTTGGGCGCCGAGGAGACGGGCGGCGAGGGCGCGGGTGTGAATGAGGAGTTGGGCGAGGGAGGATTCCTGATCATTGCGGGCGCCTTGTTGGGTGATGGCAGCAATGGCATCGGCGACGCGACGGGGCAGGGGGCAGACGCCGGCGTGACCGAGAAAGATGCGTTCCTGAACGACGGGGAATTCGTGGCGGCGCAGGTCTTCGTTGGCAAGGAGTTCGGGGAGGGTCATGGGTGCGGGGCGGGCGTTAGTAACTAGTGAGTAGTGATTAGTGATTAGTGATTGGGGGCTGGATGTATGGGGGAGGGGGTGGGTTAGCCCGGATATATCATGGGCCGCAGCGAAATTTCCCGTGTTTTCGCGTTTTCG
>CAZUUP010000295.1:0-7473 GCA_964623105.1 uncultured Akkermansia sp. | reverse complement strand
CACCACCGTGCGCGTCTGCGCGGGCATCTCCGTGCCGCTCCAGCCCGCAGGCAGCGTCGGGGTCACGTCGCTCAACGTCGCGTTGTTGTCGATCACCACCGTGTAGCTGCCGGCGCTGACGTTCGTGAAGGTGTAGAAACCGCTCGAACTGTTGACCGTCACCGCCTGCGTCGCCGGGCCGCTGCCGTTGGTGCTCGCAAAAATCTTCGCGTAGAGCGTCAGCCCGCTGCCCGCCTCGCCGCCGTCCTTCAGCGAGTTGCGGTTGGTGTCCACATACACGTAGCCCGAGATCGCCGAGGCCGTGCGCACCACCACGTTGGCCGCAAACTCCGACGTGTCCGTGAACGCGCTGAACCCCGCGTCGGTCTTCGTCGCCGTCGCGGTGACGTAGGCGCCGACCGCCACGCTGACCCCGAGGGTGGTGCTGAACGTCGCATTGCCGCTGCCATCCGTCGTCACGTTCGCGTAGCCGAGATAGGTTTGCGCGGGGCCGTAACCGTTGGCGTCCGGCGTCGTGCTCGAGAAAAACTCGATCCGGAAGTAACTGCTGGCCGTGCTGTTCAACGAACCCACCACCGTCAGCGACGAACCGGCCGTGAGCGCCGCGCCGAGCACGGGGAAGTTCTGCAAATTGTTCGGGCCGCTGTCGGCGTCGCCCGCGTCGTTGGCGGTCACGCCGTCCTCATTGAGATCGATGCCCTGCTCGGTGTTGCTGTAGATGAGGTTGCCCAGCGCGGTGAAGACGCTCGCGCCGCTGTAGGTGGTCATGATGCCGTCGCCGTAGTTGCCCGCGATGATGTTGCCGGCGTTGGCGGTGGTGCCGCCGATCAGGTTGTTCGCCCCGCTGTAAATATAGATGCCGGCGTTGTTGGCGGCGCCCGACTGGCCGTTGGGAATCGCCGCGCTCGCCGAGGCGTTCAGGCCGATGATGTTCCCCTGGATCGTCGAGTTGGTGGAGCTGAGATACACGCCGCCGCGCGCCGTGCTGCCGGTGCTGCCGGTGTTGCCGGAGATCAGGTTGCCCTCCCCGCTGCTGGTGCCGCCGAGCTGCGTACCGGTCGCGCCGCCGTCGATCGCCACGCCGAACGCGCCGTTGGAGATCGCCGCGGTGCCCGCCGCGTTCACGCCGACGTAGTTGCCCTGGATCACGTTGTTCACGCAGGTCGCGCCAACAATGTGGATGCCGATGTTGCCGCTGCCGGAAATCACGTTGCCGTAGCCCGGCTGGCCGATGAGGTTGCCCGAGGCGCCCGTGTCCAGATACACGCCGCGCCCGCTGTTCGCGACCGCCGACGCGCCGGTGATGTCCACGCCAATGAAGTTGTTCAACAGCCGGTTGCCGTTGGCCGAGCTGCCGGTCAGGTACACGCCCTCGACATTGCCGCCGATCAAGTTGCGGTCCGCCGCCGCCGTGCCGCCGATGGTGTTGCCCGTGCTCAACACCCGGATGCCCGAGCTGGTGTTCTCCTCCCCCGCCGAAGCAATGACCCCGCCCGCCGTCAGCCGCCCGATGAAATTTCCCGCAATGGTGTTGCTGGCCGAGCCGGAATAAATCCGCACGCCGTTGCCGCCGAAGCGCCGGATCACGAAGCCGCGGATCGTCGTGCCGCCCGAGCCGTTCGTGAGCGCCAGGCCATCGACGCCCCCGCCCGCCGACACGCCGCTCAACAGGATCACTGGCGTGCTGCTCCACCCCGGCTGCTGCGTGGCATCGAGCACGAGCGGATCAGACACCGCGGGCAACGCCGAACTGGGCGCGACCGTGGCCACGCCACCGCTGAACTGGTTGGCCATGCCCGTGTTCATGCCCGCGCGCGCCGTGCCGTCGGGGATCATGAAGATCGCGTTCTCGATGCCCGCCGTCCGTCCCGCCTGCGCGAGGCCGGAGTTCGAGAGTGCGTTCGCGTTGGCGAGGAACTGCCGCAGGCTCCCCTGCCCGCTGCCGTTCGTGTTCACCACCGTGCTGAAGTTGAAGCCGAAATCGATCCCCGTGACGTTGTTGGTCCCCAGCACTACCGTCGTGATCGACTGCGCCGTCGTCGAGCCGGTCGTCAAGGCCGCCAGCGTCGTGCTGCCGTCGCCCGCGTCCACCAGTTGCGGTGCCTCGCCGCCGACACGATCCGTCACCGCGGCGGCCGTCCCGTTGGTCGCCGTCGTGCGATAGGTCTGCACCGCCAGCAACGCCGCCGTGTAACCGGAGCGCGAAGACGGCACCGAACTGTTCACCACCCGCACCGTGTTGGTCGAATTCACCGACACCCCGCTCAAGGTGAAATTGCCCGAGCCATCCGTGGTGGTCGCGGAGACGAACGCCCCGCTGCCATTGAACAACTCGACCCGCACGCCCGCCAGCGACACGCCGCTCGCCGCCGCCTTGGTGCGCCCCGCGCCGCCGCCGAAGTTCACGTCCTCGAAGACATTCCCCGCCAGCGTGAGCGGCGTGATCGTGGTGATGACCTTGGCGTTGGCGGCGCTGCCATTGTTGTTCGTCGCGTCGGCGTCGCTCGTGGTGGCCGTGCTGGAGACCCTGTTGGTCAAGGTGCCGCTGAACGGCGCGGTCACTGTCACCGTGAAGTTGGACACCGCCCCGCTGGCCATCGTCGCAAAGGTCGGCCACGTCACCACGCCGCCGCTGTTGGTGCCGCCGCCGGTCGCACTCACGAACGTCACGCCGCTCGGCAGCGTATCCTGCACGATCACATTGGTGGAAACATTCGGGCCGAGGTTGGTGACCGTGATGGTGTAAACCAGCGACGCGCCCGCGAACACGTTCGTCGCGCCCGTGACGGTCACGCTGACGTCGGCGTTGGGCGTGATGGTGGTGATAACTTTCGCCGACGACGACGAGCCGTCGTTGTTCGAGGCCGCCGTATCCACGTTGAATGAGCTGCCCGTCCCCGTGTTTGTCAGCGTGCCGCTCAAAGGCACCGTCACCGTCACGGTAAAATTGGAAACCCCGCCGCTGGCCAGCGAACTGAACGTCGGCCAGGTCACGACCCCGCTGTTGTTCGTTCCGCCCCCCGTCGCGCTAACAAACGTCACCCCGCTCGGCAGCGTGTCGCTGACAATGACATCCAGCGCCGCGTTCGGGCCCTTGTTGGTGACCGTCACCGTATAGACCAGTGACGCCCCGGCGAGGACGTTCGTCGCCCCGCTGACCGTCACCGCCAGATCGGTGTTGAGCGGTGTGATGGACGCCAGGTCGCCCGTGCTGGAGCTCCCCGAGGCGGAACCGAGGCGGGTCGCCGCCAACGTGCTGAGATTTAGCGAGTAGTAGGCCGAATCGGCCGAATCGGAGCTGAGCAAGATCAGCCGACCGGACGCATCAAACGCGGCCCCGATCACGCTGCCCGTGATGCCCGTCATGGCCCCCAGCGCCGTCGCGGCGCCCCCGCCGGTTGAGCCCGTATAAACACCCGTATTGCTGATCAGGTAGAACGTGCCATCCGGGCCGAAGACCATGTCACCCCCGCTGCCACTGCCCGTGAGCGTAGCCACCGACGTCGCCACACCGCTGGTTTGATCGATTGTGTACAAGGTGGTGCCGGACATGTAGTACAGCGTGCCGTCAGGAGAAAAGGTCAGCCGCAGGGCGGAGGACACTCCGGCACCGACCGACCCAAGCAATACCGGCGCAGTGGCCGGCGTCGCCGGATCCCAGCGATAGACATCCCCGTCGGTCGTATTCTCGACGTAGAAAAGTTTCCCATCCGAGGGTCGCATCGCCAGCGTCGCCGAACTGGAGCCAGGATAACCCGTGTATACCGCCGTGTCCGCCCCCGTGCCCAGGTTCACCCGGTAAATATTCTGCGGCGTACCCCGGATGCTGTACATGTTCGTATTGACCGCGCCCCGCGCGGGCATCGCCAGCAGCAGCAGCAGTAGCGTGAGCGCCAGCCCGGGCGCCCAGCCCCGCCAGTTGCGACCGAACTTAATAGCCAATCCGCCAGTCATACACGGCCTCGTGGGGATCAAAGCTGCCGGTGCCCGGCTGTTCACGCGAACGCCCCGGCACCCGCCCAACCCACACAAGAGTACCGGTGGTATCGGCCCAAACCGCCCCGGAATTGAGTGCCACCGCTTCCTTTTCTTCCACTTCACCCCGGTTCGGCAGCCAGCCATCCCCGCCGCACCCGGTCCGGCCACAATTCCAAGCCGATTGCTGGGGCTGGGATCGTGCGTGCTCTGTAGTCGGAAAACTCTCTTCTCCGCCGGACGCTTTTTTTTGCACGCTTTGAACCGCTCCCGGCCCGCGGGCGGTCCCTGCATCCTGGTAGGGACGCGTTGCGCGCGTCCGTGCCCCTTCCCGGCCCGCCCCGCCCGTCCCCAAGGGCCGGCTTGCAAAGTCCCGTGCGCCGCAGCCGACTAAGTTTGGAGTTCCGCGTTTACGCGGCCCGCGGGTGGCGTACCGCCGGAACCGCGTAAACGCGGAACTCCCAGCGGGGGATTGCCAACCGGCGCTCATCCCCGCCCCGTCCACCTCGCCCGCCGCACCGCGGAAAAAGGCCACGGCCGCGCGGCAGCGCGGCCCTACCTCATCCGGGTAGGGACGCGTTGCGCGCGTCCGTGACCTTTCCCCCGCCCGACGTCTTTTTTCTGAAAAACTCCACGAGCAGTGCTATTCTGTCCCGCCCGAATTAACCCAATGTAAAAATAAGTCATGAGAACACCCAATTCGCACCGTCGAGCCACGCGCATCGTCGCACTGCTGACCCTCGCCTCCGCCCTCCACCATCCCGCTTCGGGCCAAACCACGCCCGAACCCGCCCCGCTGCTGAAGTCGTTGCGCAGCCTGCCGGTTCCCGAGCCGTCGAACCTCAAGGATTTCATCCGCGACAAGCCCGCGGCCATCCGGCTCGGCAAGGCGCTCTTTTGGGACATGCAGGTCGGGAGCGACGGCCGGACCGCCTGCGCCAGTTGCCATTTCCACGCCGGCGCGGACAACCGTATCAAGAATCAGCTCAGCCCCGGGTTGTTGCGCGTCAACAGCGACGGCGCGGCCAATCCCGACCGATCATTCCAACTGGGCGGCCCGAACTACACCCTTAAGAAAAGCGATTTCCCCTTCCACAAACTGGCCAACGTGAACGACCGCAAATCACGCGTGCTCTCCAGCCTCAATGACGTCGTCAGTTCGCAGGGCGTCACGCTCACCGATTTCGTCGGCATCGATCCCCAAACCCTCGCCGAACGCACCCGCTTCGCCTCCGACAACATTTTTAATGTCGGCGGCATCAACACCCGGCGCGTGGAACCCCGCAACACCCCGACCGTCATCAACGCCGTCTTCAACCTCCGCAATTTCTGGGATGGCCGCGCCCAGGAGAGCTTCAACGGCATCAACCCCTTCGGCCTGCGCGACCAGACCGCTTTCGTCTGGAGGGCCGACACCAAAAACCAGTTCTCCCAGGTCCCGATTGACCTCGACCATTCCAGCCTGGCCTCCCAGGCGGTCGGCCCGCCGTTGAGCAACTTCGAGATGTCCGCCTCCGGCCGGCTGTTCCCCGAACTGGGCCGGAAACTCCTCTTCCGCCGGCCGCTCTCCACCCAGCGGGTGCACCGGGAGGACAGCGTCCTGGGCACCCTCAGCCAGGCGCCCAATCCGGGCCTGAGCGTCCCCACCTACGCGGCGCTGATTCAACAGGCCTTCCGCCCGGAATGGTGGCAGGGCGTGGTGAACCTGTCCGCCACCCCCCCTACCGCGGCCGATGATTCCGCCGACACGATGGGCCTGGCCGCGCTGTCCAAGGCGCTCAAGCAGCCCAAGGCGCCGCGTCCCACGCCCACGCACTTCACCCACATGGAGTCCAACTTCAGCCTCTACTTCGGCCTCGCCATCCAGCTCTACGAGGCCACACTCGTGTCCGACCAGACCCCGTTCGACAGCTACGCGGAAGGCAACCCCCACGCCCTCACCTCTGTCCAGCGACAAGGCCTCGACCTGTTCTTCGGCCGCGCCAAATGCGCCAACTGCCACGGCGGCCCGGAATTCACCAAGGCCACGGTCAGCCACATCAAAAACGAGCGCCTGGAGCGCATGCTCATGGGCAACAACGCACTGGCGGTCTATGACAACGGCTTCTACAACATCGGCGTTCGCCCCACCCTGGAAGACCTCGGGGTCGGCGGCACGGATCCCTTCGGCTTTCCACTCGCCGAGTCCCGCCTCGCCCGCGACTTCGGCAGCAAGGTGTTTGAGGACGTGGTCGGCGTGCCCCCCAACCTCACGGTCAAGCCCGGGGAACGTGTCGCCGTCAACGGCGCCTTCAAAACCCCAGGATTGCGCAACATCGAACTCACCGCCCCCTACTTCCACAACGGCGGCACCCGCACCCTTCGCGAAGTGGTGGACTTCTACAACCGCGGCGGCGACTTCCACGAACAAAACTTCGCCGACCTCGACCCGGACATCGTCAACCTCCGCCTCACCGACTCCGAGAAGGAGGCGCTCGTGGCCTTCATGAAATCCCTGACCGACGAACGGGTCCGCTACCATCGCGCGCCCTTTGATCACCCCCAGCTCTTCCTCATCAACGGACACCCTGGCAACCAGTTCGGCGTGATCAACAACGGCACCGGCGCGGCCACCGACCAGATCACCGAACTACCCGCCGCCGGACGCAACGGCATCACGCCCCTGCGGAACTTCCTCGAGTAACTCGCAACGCCCCGAGGGCCGCCCCGCCCGCCACCGGACCGCACATCCGGTGGCGGGACAGGGGCGGCAACTTGTTCCCAATCAGCGATCCCTTGGGTGGCGGAGGTCGCCCGGTTTCGCCTGCCATGTTCAGGGGCCGGACACGCGCATTCCCCTTTCCGCCGCCCGCTCTTCATCCTTGATGGTTCAGGCCCTGCCCCCGCGGCCTCCTCTCCCAGCGGGAGAGGATCGAGGTGAGGGAGAAAAGCCCCACCACCCCGGCCGCGATCATACGCCAAACGCCCCTCTTTTTCTCCGCTTCACATCATCCCCAAGGCAGTCCACCCCAACCGCAGCCCCCCCTTTTGGACTGCGGTGACTCGTCACCGCTTTCCGCAGGCGACTCGTCGCCGTCAATCTCGCCACCGAGCCCCGCAAACCCACGCGCGTCCACCTTCCCACCCTTCGCCCGTCAGCCTCGCTCGTTCCCGCCGTGCCCCCGCCGCCTCCTCCCCATGAACCGGAGCACCTCCTCTCCCCATCCCTCGCCTCCATTCCGAATGGAGGAGAGCGTGGCCGAAGGCCGGGAGAGGAGGCGCATCGAGGTTCGTGGGTTCAAAGCGCGAACGTTGGTTCGGGGAATTCTCTCCCCGGCGATGCGCCTCGAACGACGGCCGCCAGGCAGAATCCCGAACGCGGTTTCCGGCGGGACGCCGGAAACAACACGCCAGAGGCGTGTGCTCCCCATGCGGAAACACCCCTTCGAGCGCCCCCCGGTCTTCGGGGAGCGCACGCGTCCCGCGTGCCGTCGTGGCCGTCCCGGCCACGACCTCGTT
>CAZUUP010000294.1:0-7487 GCA_964623105.1 uncultured Akkermansia sp. | reverse complement strand
GGGGGCGGGGGGCGGGGGGGGGGGGGGGGTGGTCGGGCGTGGGGGGGGTGAGGGTGTTGTCGCGGGGGGCGCTGGTGGTTTGCCTGGGAGTGGTGGTGTCGGTGTTGCTGGGGACGGTGGTGGGGTTCCGGTTCACGCGGTGGGGGGAATGGGGTTGGCTGGCGGCGGTGGTGCTGGCGTTGGGTGGGGGGGCGGGGGGAATTGTGGGGGCGGCGGCGTGGAAGGGGCGGCCGCAGGCGTTTTTGAACGAGGTGTATCTGGCGACGACGCACAGCGGCGCGGAGGAGGCGCGGGTGCAGGCGGCGCTGGGATTGTTTGCGCCGACGGAGACGAGGTTTGCGGTGCGGTTGCCGAGTGACACGGGGTCGCTGGCGCCGGCGCGGAGTTCGCTGCGTCCGCCGGAGCAGGTGCAGTTTACGTTTGAGGAGGCATTGGGGCTGACAAATTTGGCGGTGCGGGCGGATGACATGCGGGTGGTGTATGGTCGGGCGGGAGTGGGGGAAATGCCGGGGCCGGCAGTGGCGGTGCGGTTGGGAGCGGAGGGATTGTCGGTGACGGTAACCAACACGACGGGCGGGGCGCTGGCGGGGGCCTTTCTGAAATTCAACCGATTGCTGGTGCCGCTCGGGGATGTGGGGAAGGGTGCGCGGGCGGAGCGGACTGGGGTGCGGGTGAACGCGGGGGAGATGGCGACGGATTTGGTGCGGAGCACGCAGCAGGTGCAGCGGGATCAATTGCGCGAGGTGTTTTTTCCGGAGCCGGTGTATGTGACGGACCGGGCGTGGGCGACGGATGACCGGCGGTTTCAGAAGATGTTCCGGGGACGGGAACCCTGGCCGGTGTTGTATCACTGGAGTGATCGACCGGTGTTTCCGGTGGCGGGGATCGAGCCGGCGGTGGCTCGGCGGGCGCTGGGGTTGTGGGCGGTGGGGATGACGGCGGAGTATGAGCCGGGAAAGGTGTGGTTTCCCGCGGGGGTGTTGTCGTTGCAAACGCGGAATCAGGCGGGGCTGCCGTTTGAGCGGGGAGAGGGGTGTTATGCGGGGGTGCGGCCGGGCTTTGTGGTGGCGGAGTTTTCGCTGCCGCCGGGATGTCCGGTGGTGGAGGTGGAGGAAGCGACGGTGAGTTTTGGTTTCCGAGGGACGGCGTTTTATCCGGAGGTGCTGGTGGCGGCGGGGGACACGGAGTTGACGGAGGAGGTGGAGCGGGTGGCGGGGCGGTTCCAGAAGGTGGAGCCGGCGGGCGGCGTGTGGAAGATCCCGCAGGCGGGCAGGTATTGGAAGGCGCAGGAGCGAAGGATGCTGGTGGCGGTGCGGGTGTCGCACACGGAGGAGGGGCGGCGGCTGACGGCGAGCACGACGGCGCATTTTCACATCTGGCAGGTGCGGGGGCTGGATTTGGAATTGAAGGGAATTGTCCGATGATTGCGACGAAAGAACTGACGAAGAAATATCAGGATGTGCTGGCGCTGGATCACCTGAATCTGGTGGTGGAGGCAGGGGAGATATTCGGGTACATCGGGCCGAATGGAGCGGGCAAGACGACGACCATCCGCATACTCTCGGGTTTGATGCGGCCGACGAGCGGCGAGGCGACGGTTGCGGGGGTGGATGTGGTGGCGCATCCGCAGGAGGCGAAAAAGGTGGTGGGTTACATGCCGGATATTTTCGGGGTGTACCAAGGGATGCGGGTCTGGGAGTATCTGGACTTTTTCGGGGCGGCGTATCGGTTATCGCGGGCGGAGCGGAAGGGGCGGATCGAGGAGGTGCTGGCGATCACGGGGACGGATGAGATGCGGGATTACTTCGTGGATTCGCTGTCGCGGGGCATGCAGCAGCGGGTGGGGATTGCGCGGGCGATGATTCACAATCCGCAGGTGTTGTTCCTGGATGAGCCGACATCGGGGCTGGATCCGCGGGCGCGGATCGAGATGCGGCAGTTGTTGCGGCGGCTGAAGGAGATGGGAAAGACGATCCTCGTGTCGTCGCACATTCTGCCGGAACTGGCGTCAATCTGCGACCGGATTGGAATTCTGGAGCAGGCGCGGTTGCTGGTGTGCGACCGGATGGAGGCGGTGCTCAAGCAGATCGAGCAGCGGCGTTTGATCGACATCGAGCTGGTACACGACGGGGAGGCGGCGGCGCGGTTGCTGGCGGAGCGTTATCCGGCGCCGAAGCTGGAGATCAAGGAGACGTTGGGGCGATTGGTGCGGTTGTCGTTCGAGGGTGAGGAGGCGGAGATTGCGGGATTGCTCGGGTATCTGGTGCAGCAGGGGCAGGGGGTGTTGTGGTATCGCGAGGTGCCGCTGGACCTGGAGCATGTGTACATGAAGGTGACGACGCAGGCGAAGGCGGGGAAACGGAGGAGTGACGATGCTGAGTAACCCGATTCTGGCGCGGGAACTGAAGTTCACGTTGCGCTCGCCGGTGACGGTGGCGCTGGCGGGTGCGTATCTCGGGGTGCTGGCGGTGCTGTTGTGGTGGATGTGGCCGCAGGAGGGGATTTATTCGGTGGCGGCGCAGTCGTCGCGGTCGCTGCTGCTGGTGTTCAGCGTCGCGCAACTGTTGCTGGCGATGCTGTATGCGCCGGCGTTTGCGGCGACGGCGATCACGTCGGAGAAGGAGCGGAACACGTATGACATGCTGTTCTCGACGCTGTTGAAGCCGGGGGAGATCGCGGTGGGGAAGCTGGCGTCGTCGATTGCGGCGTTGCTGGTGTTTGTGGTGCTTTCGCTGCCGTTGTTTGCGGCGTGTTTTTTTCTGGGTGCGGTTTCGGTGCGGGAGGCGGTGGTGATTTACGGGGTGACGGTGGCGAGCAGCGTGTTGTTTGGGTTGCTGGGACTGGCGGTGAGTTCGGTGTTGCGGAGTTCGCAGATGGCATTGGTGACGACGTATCTGCTGCTGTTGCTGCTGAATGCGGGTCCGTGGCTGCCGTATCTGCTGTTGCAGCAGAAGCCGTGGGCGGCGGAGTTCATTTACCAGGCGCGGGCGTTCAGTCCGCTGGCGGCGATGGCGTCGGTGGTGTTGCCGGCGTTTCAACCGGCGGGGGCGTGGCAGGGGTATCTGGTCTTTTGCGCGGTGGCGTCGGGGGTGCTGCTGGTGCTGGTGGTGGGGCGGGTGTATTGGGCGGGGCAGCGGAACACGCGTCGGCATGGGCGGGCAATTGATGACGCGGAGGAGTTGCGGCAGCGGAAGCTGCGGTTCCCGTTTTACCTGATCGATCCGATGCGGCGGAAGGGTAACATTCCGGACTGGCTGAATCCGATGTTTGCGAAGGAGTTGCGGAGCCAGGCATTTGGGGGCGGGGTGTGGATTTTCCGGAGCGCGTATGCGTGTTTCGGGCTGTCGATGTTGATGATGGTGGGAGCGGTGGGGAATCTGGTGGGGCCGACGCCGAACCTGATCCGCTCGGTGGCGCTGGTGTTTCAATTGGGATTGATCGTGTTGATCGTGCCGTCGCTGACGGCGGGGGCGATCACGCAGGAGCGGGAGCGGGGGAGCATGGAATTGCTGCGGTTGTCGCGGTTGGGGCCGCTGTCTTTTCTGGTGGGGAAGGTGGCGGTGGCGCTGTTGTTTGTGGTGTTTCTGATTTTGGGGGCGGTGCCCGGGTGGTTTGCGTTGCATTACCTGGAGATCAACACGTTGAAGGAGATCCTGATTGCGTGGGCGGTGATCGGGACGTCGATCGGGTTGGCGTTGGCGACGGGGTTGTTCAGTTCGGCGGTGGCGCCGCGGACGCCCGTGGCGACGGCGCTGGCGTATGGGTTGATGTTTGTGGTGGCGGTGGCCACGTTGCTGCCGTTGCTGGCAGCGGACCAGATGTCGGTGCGGTTGCGGGAACTGGTGTTCACGGTGAACCCGTTTGTGCCTGCATTGCAGGTGTTGACGCGGGGGATCTTCGATGACCTGGGCGCGATGTGGCGGGAGCATCTGCAATTAGCCGGGGTCACGGCGGGGGTGTTCCTGGTGGTGGCGTATGGGCGATTGCGCGGGATGTTGTTGCCGCAAAAATGACGAATCTGTTGCAAGCCCTCACGGTCTGGACGCCGCTGGTGATTCATCCGGTCAAGGATGAGGCGACGCACGAATTGTTGCGGGGAACGCTGGCGGAGCGTGATCCGCTGGTGCGGGAGCGGGCGTTGGAGGCGTTGGCGTTGGTGCGGAATCCGGCTGATCTGGCGTTGGTGCGCAAGCAACTGGAGGCGCCGTGGGAGGCGACGCGGCAGCAGGCGGCGCGGACGGCGGAGGCGCTCGGGGTGGCGCTGGGGTCGCGGGAGGCGGCGGCGGCGGCGGCAACGCGGCGGATGGGGGCGGAGCGGAGGGTGCCGTCGGTGCCGGAGGGGTTGCGGAGTGGCGATCCGGTGGTGGTGGCGGGGACATTGCGGCGGATGGATGCGGTTGCGGTGAGGGACGCGGCGGCGGCGGTGCTGAGAAAGCTGGATGATCCGGAGTTGGTGGTGCAGGAGGAAGCGGTGCGGGCAGTGGGGCGGGGGGCGGTGGTCGAGGCGGTGCCGCGGTTGTTGAAGAAGCTGGTGGAAGGGGACGAGGGGTTGCGGCGGGCGAGTGCTGAGGCGCTGGCGGTTGTGGCGGGAAAGGTTGACAAGAAGGAGTTGGTGCCGGTGGTGGTGGGGCGGCTGGAGCGGGATGAGAGTTCGCTGGTGCGGCAGGCGGCGGGGCGGGCGCTAGTGGCGTGGCATGACGAGGTTTCGCGGGAGGCGTTGCGGAAATTGTTGCGTAGCGAGCGCGGGGTAACGCGGCAGGCGGCGGCCCAGGCGCTGGGGGAATGGGGGGATGCGTCGCTGGCGGGGGAGATTGAGACGTTGCTGACCGACGCGGAGGATTTGGTGGCGCGGACGGCGGCGGAGGCATTGGGGCGATTGAAGCATCCGGGTTCGAAGGGGCCGTTGTTGGCGGAGTTGCCGGGGCGGCGGCCTTTCGTGCAGGAGAAGCTGGCGTGGGCGTTGGGGGAATTGCGGGCGACGGAGGCGGTGGGGGCGTTGACGAAACTGCTGGGGACGACGCAGGAGACGTTGAAGGTGGAATTAATCCGGGCGTTGGGGAAGACAGGGGACAAGGGGGCTTTGCCGGCGTTGCGGCAGGTGTTGCAGTCGATTTCGGTGAACACGCCGATGCCGAGCACGCGGGTGGCGGCACTGGAGGCGTTGCAAACGGCGGGGGACAAGGTGTCGATCCTGCGGGCGATTGCACTGGTGACGCAGCGGGTGGTGCCGCCGCCGCCGGGGGGCGGGCCGTCGCATGATGATGATGCGGTGCGGGTGGCGGCGATGCGGTTTTTGGTGGCGCTGGGGGACAAGGCGACGGGGGCGGCGTTACAGGCGGCGTTCAAGGAGATGGCGCCGCGGGACATCCGACCGGCGGTGGCGGAGACGTTCACGGCGTTGACGGGGCGGGCGTATGTGCCGGTGCCGGATCAGAGTCACAAGCCGCATTTTGTGGAGAGCCTGGTGGTGCCGGATTTTTTCCAGCCGCCGTTGCCGGGGGTGAGGGAGGGACGGAGGGACGGAGGGACGGAGAGAGGGGGAGAGGGGGGGGGCAAATAGGGATTGGGGTTTACGGGGGGGGTGGGTTGGGCAGAATTGGGGGATGGAACATGAATTGCCGCCGTTGCAGGCGGGGACGCTTTATCTGGTGGCGACGCCGATTGGGAATCTGGAGGACATGACGCTGCGGGGGATGCGGGTGCTGAAGGAGTGCGATGTGGTGGCGGCGGAGGATACGCGGCGAACGGGGCAGTTGTTGAAGCATTTCGGGAGCGCGCGGCCGATGGTGAGTTATCATCAGCACAATGAGGCGCGGCGGACGGTGGAGATTGTGGAGCGATTGGGGCGCGGGGAAAAGGTGGCGCTGGTAACGGACGCGGGGACGCCGGGGATCAGTGATCCGGGGGAGCGGGTGGTGCGGGCGGCATTGGCGGCGGGCTTTCGAGTGGAGCCGGTGCCGGGGGCGTGCGCGTTGGTGGCGGCGTTGACGGGGAGCGGATTGCCGACGGCGGAGTTCCATTTTGTCGGCTTTTTACCGCACAAATCGGGGCAGCGTCGCAATCGTTTGGCGGCGTTGGCGGGTGTGGCGGGGACGTTGGTCCTGTATGAATCGCCTTTCCGGATAGGGAAGCTGCTGGGGGAATTGCAGGCGGTGATGCCGGAGCGGCGAGTGGTTTTGGCGCGGGAATTGACAAAGCGGTTCGAGGAGTTTTTGCGGGGGACGCCGGCGGAGTTGCTGGCGGAGTTGGAGCGGCGTCCGCGAAAGGGCGAGTTTGTGGTGCTGGTCGAGGGGGTTGGAGGGCGGAAGGGTGAGGGGGAAGCGGTGATGTCGGAGGGATCGGCGGAAAGGGACGAGGCGGCGGGGGGCGAGGAGGACGCGGAAAGCGCGGATTGACGACGGCGCTGGCGGGTGGCGGGTCGTGCGAACGCGGGATTCGGAAGCCGGGCTGGACGCGACGATGGGGAGTTACGCGGACGCCGGGAGCAACACGGGATGGACGTGTTCCCAGATGCGCTGGC
This sequence comes from uncultured Akkermansia sp., assembly GCA_964623105.1. Classification (GTDB taxonomy): domain Bacteria; phylum Verrucomicrobiota; class Verrucomicrobiia; order Limisphaerales; family BJHT01; genus BJHT01. The sequence goes on along the minus strand of CAZUUP010000294.1, from coordinate 967 downwards.
TGACGGTGCCGATGTCGGCGGTGGCTTCGATGATTTTGATGCGGCGGGGTTCGGCGGCGGCGAGGGCGAGGAAGCCGGTTTCGACGCGGTCGAAGAACGCGGAGTCGGCTTCCTCGAAGCGGTCGCGCACGGGGCCCGCTGCGGTGGCGGTGCGGCGGGCGCGGCGTTGTTCGCTGACGGTGCGGGGGACGTGGAGGAGGAGGGTCAGGTCCGGCCGGGTGGGGCCGACGGCGAAGTCGATGAGGTGGCGCACGAAGGCGAGGTCAAGGCCGCGGCCGTAACCTTGGTAGGCGGTGGTGGAATCAAAGAAACGGTCGCACAGGATGATTTCGCCGGCGGCGAGTGCGGGGCGGATGACCTCGCGGACGAGTTGGGCGCGGCTGGCGTTCATGAGCAGCAGCTCGGCCTCGGGGGTCATGGCGTGGTTGTGCGGGCTGTGCTTGAGGGTGTGGCGGATCTCCTCGCCGATGGGTGTGCCGCCGGGCTCGCGGAACTGGCGGACGACGTGGCCGGCGGCTTGAAGCCGGCGGGAAAGCAGGTCGATCTGCGTGGACTTGCCGCCGCCTTCGGTGCCCTCGAATGTGATGAGCCAGCCCTTCATGAGCTGATCGGGCCGCTACTTGCGGGGCAGGGCTGGCTGGTAGTCCGGGCTCCTGGAGATCGGGAGGTTGCGGGTGCCGAGAGAGGCGGAGGGGCGGGAGGGAATGTTTTTGGAGAGGTATTCGGCGAGGGATTCGACCTGTTCGGGGGTGAGGGGACCGCCGAGGTTTTTGGCGAAGGCGGGCATGAGCGAGTTGGGTTTGCCGTTGGCGGTCCAGAACTTCCAGTATTCGTAGTTGGTGGGATGGTTGAGGGCCTTGAGGTCGGGGACCATGCCGGCGCGGTGGGGGCCGTCGTGGCAGATGCCGCCCGCGGCGGCGTAGAGGTCTTTGCCCACTTTGCCTTTGGCGGGTTCGGCGTGGCAGCG